>NZ_AUIQ01000040.1 GCF_000423785.1 Tetragenococcus muriaticus DSM 15685
AAAGACTTGTGGTAATAAGTCAAGAGAAAATCCAAAAAAATAAAGTTGATTTTGGACTTTCAAAGGAAAAAAAGAACGCACTGAACTAGACCCGCACCATCACAGGAACGATCGTTCGGGTCGGTTAAAAGGATTCAAAAGCAGCTATTTGCTTTTGCGTTACACGCTCCTTTTTGGCGTGTAGAGTTGGTGATTGCGTAGTAGCACATCCACCAAACGCACTAATTTTCTTGCAGTCATGACAAGGGCTCTTTTGTGTTGAAATTTCGGAACTTCTTTATACTTCTTTAAGTAAAATTCACGATAGGCGGGTTCATTTCGTTGGACCGAGTTGGCAGCTTCAACTAAGTAATAACGAAGATACTGATTTCCCGACATAACTCGTGGTGTTCGTTCCGATTCATAGTCGCCTGATTGCGATTTTTTCCAGAATAGGCCGGCATATTTAGCTATTTGCGCTTGTGTTTCAAATCGATCAATTTGACCGATTTCGGCGATAATACCTGCCGCGTAAACCGAACCAATACCCGGCACGCTTTTCAAGCATTGTCCTTCTGGAATAATGTCAAAAAGGGATTCAATCCCATTTTCTAACGCTTTGACCTGGTTTTTAAGTGTTTGAATCAGTTTGGCATAGGTGGCCAATACGATGTCAATCGAATCCTGCACGACCTTGCCCAAACGATAAGAGTCACGAATCGCCTTTTGGATGGATGCCGCTACTTTTTCTGGCTGACGAAAGCGACCTTTTCCTTTCTCTTGAAGGAAATCAGCCAGCTCTTCCAGCTCCATCTGAGCGATATCATCCAGCGAAAAGGATTCGGCAAATAACTCCATCATGGTAGAGCCAAAAACAGAAGTATCTACTTCATTGGTCAATGTATTGCACTTGTAATAAAGGTTTTCAAGGAAATGTTGCTTACACTCGGTCAATTGATGAATCACTTGATAGCGAGAACGTGTTAAACGCTGAAGGGCCACATACTTTTCTTCCTTGATAATCGTTTTATTATAGCGTCCAAACCGAAGAAAGTCGGCAATCCGAAACGCATCGATTTTATCGGTTTTATCTTCTTCAAATAAGCCTTTAAATCGGTGAATCGCTTTTGGATTTTGAACCACCACTTCCACCCCAATCCGTTTTAAGTCGGCATCGTTATCTAAGAGATGTGCAGGGTGAAAGCTATACACAGATGTGGATTCCATACCGATAGTGATTTTTTCGTAATGGGATTGCCCGTTATAAGCTAAGATATTTTCTTTGATCTGGTTCGCTCCATGGATATCGTTTGGAAAAGTCGTTTCTTTTAGACGCGTGTCTTCGCTATCCAGAAAACACACATCAAGTTTTTTGGAGCTTACATCAATACCTACAAATAAATGCATGGAAAGGACCTCCTTTCATTTGATTTTGGAATAAGCTTGGATACTGCGGGATATCCCTAGAAGCAATGGTCTGGCAACAGCCTCGCGTATAAGTATTCGAAAGGCGCATCTCTAAAAGCTGCCCCAATATCCACTAATATTGGTATAGAAATGCGCCGATACAGCTTGTGTGTTTGCAGTACAACCATTGTCTGGGTCACAGTCTTTCATCGTAGTCGAACTACAGGAGAATACAGCATATTCCCAGTTGGATCCATTCCAATTTCTATTATCCAGGGACATCACGCAATATCCAAGCCAAAGGTATTGATTAGATATTATTCTTGATTGATTTATTACCACATTCTCTTTGTGAAAAAGAGGAATCATTACCTTGAAAGTAATATAATTATTTAATTATCAAAGAGCAATTTTTTGTTCTTGAAATATATAATACGAGGGGAATAGTTGATGAAAAAACTAATTTTAGATATTGACACCGGTATTGATGATGCAATGGCTTTAGCTTATAGTGCAGGAGCCAAAACAATCGATCTGATAGGAGTGGTTGGGACGTATGGTAACGTTTATACTCAGCAAAGTGTACAAAACACGTTAAACATTTTAGATATGATAGGAAAAGTAGATATTCCTGTGTATGAAGGTGAACCTCATGCAATAGCTAAAAACAATTTTAAGCGCTCAGAAATCGGTAAAAAAATTCATGGACAAAATGGCATTGGTGAAGTAGAACTTCCGCAAGCTAAACGGACAAAAGAAGCTAAAAGTGGTGTTAACTTTATTATTGATTCCGTTAAAAAATATGGAAAAGATTTAGTAATCGCAGCGACAGGACCTATGACAAACCTTGGAGTAGCTTTAAAAGAATATCCAGAGATGGCCAAAGAAATTGGACAGATAGTTATTATGGGAGGAGCATTAACCATCCCAGGAAATGTAAGCCCTTTTGCAGAAGCAAACATTTCACAAGACCCAGAAGCAGCCAAATTGTTGTTTGAAAGCGGCTCTCCCATAATTATGGCAGGACTAGACGTAACTATGCGTTCGATTTTAACGCAAAAAGACACTCAAAAATGGAGACAAATCAGTAAAGTTGGGGAAAAATATGCTGATATTGTCGATTATTATATCCATATTCATGATGAAACTGCGCCAACTGTAAAGGGGTGCCCTTTACACGACCCATCAGCAATTGCTGCAATTATCCATCCAGAATTATTCGATATGCTACCATTAGCTATGACTGTTGAAACAGAAGGCCCTTCTGTTGGTAGAACAATTGGGATTACTGAGAAGATACGTGAAAAAACACCGAATGTAAAAACATGTATAAATGTTAAAAAAGGAGCAGTAGCAAAAGACATGTGCGATACAATGGCAATTTTATATGCTGGTACCTAAAAAACGACAATAAAAGTAAAACAACCATAACTAGACAGAATAAACTAAACTTTAAAAAGTGTGACCCTTGTCTATTCGAGAAACTGTGACTTATGTAAAACTAAGACAAAAATATCCGAACTATATTTATTGAGATTTGCTAGATATTGTTAATTTGTAGCAAGAGCCTGCTGAAACACAGGGAAAATCTTTCTATAGTTCGGGTATTTTATCGCTCGAAGAGTTCATGCCAAAACTGGCACAATCATATCAATTATTTTGGAATTGTCTAGTTACTAAATTAGAAGCAAAAAAGTCTGGCTTATACTGGTACTTCTCTACAATTTCAAGAACTCGTTGCCTCGTTTCTGTACTAAAACGCCCCCCTTTGTGATTTAATATTTGCGAGACAGTAGTGACTGAAACCCCTGCAATTTCAGCAATTTGGCGAATAGTTAGCTTCATTTGTTTCCCCTCTTTTCACTTTGAAGAATATAATAGCCCTTATCTTTTTTTACTATAGCAGCATTTCCAAATACTTCAGTCATCTTCTTTTGAGCGCTTGGTGCTCCTTGTTTTTTCTGAATAACAATCGTTAGCGTCCCTGTTTTCTGCAAATACTGATATCCCTCTTCGATAATTTGATGAACAACTCTTTTTCCAGCGCGAATAGGCGGATTACTTAAAATGGCCGCATAATTTTTCTTTTGAACAGAATCATAGACATCAGAAAGATGGATATCTACGTTTTTAATCTGATTTTGCATAGCATTTTGTTTAGCTAAATCAACGGCCCGTTCATTAACATCTGTCATCTCAATTTGACGACCGCTTGCATAAGCGATAGCTAAACCAATCGGTCCATATCCGCATCCCACTTCTAAAATATTCCCCTCGGGTAAACTTTGCCAAGAAAAGGTTTGGATAAGGACTCTTGATCCATAATCCACGGTATTTTTAGAAAAAACGCCGCTATCTGTCATAAATTGAAAAGTTTTATCGAACAACTCAAAAGACCATTTTAAATTTTCATGCGAACTTGTCGGATTCGTTTGATAATAGTGATTTGTCATAACTTCCCTCTTTTTTATATTTATACTTTTATCATACCGATTTTTTTGACAAAGTAAATGAAAGTTCTATTTTTTTCTACTGTAGCTAGGAGCTCTTTTATTTTTGTGTTAAAATACTCTTGTCTATTTTTTTGAACTTATATTGTTGAAAAATTAAGCAAGGTTTTCTATTTTATATGAGGAGGACCTATGGAAGAGTATATGAATTTCTATCAGATTCCTCGTAGCGAATGGCAAGGGTTTTATTTACCTAAACACACGCCATTAACGCAAGAAGAATTAGATAGCATAAAAAGTTTGAATGACCGCATTTCAATGCAAGATGTGGAAGATATTTATATTCCAATGTGTCATATGATTCATTTGCATATGAAAGAATATGAATCATTAAGTTTAAGCAAAGGTCTTTTTTTACACCGTTATATTAAAGTCCCACCATTTATTATTGGAATTGCAGGAAGTGTAGCCGTTGGAAAAAGTACCACAGCAAGACTTTTACAGACCCTCTTGTCTCGTTTATTTCCTAAACAAGATGTCCAATTAATTACTACAGACGGATTTTTATATCCTAACCGTGTTCTAGAAGAACGAGGAATAATGGATCGCAAGGGTTTTCCTGAAAGCTACGATATGGAACGGTTAATTAAATTTTTAAACAGTGTCAAATCACATGAAAAGGACCTTAAAATCCCCCTTTATTCTCATAAAAGTTATGACATCGTCGAAGGGGAGTACGAAACAATTTCCCAGCCGGACATTTTGATCGTTGAAGGGATCAACGTCTTTCAGTTACCTGCAAATCAGCAAATCTATGTAAGTGACTTTTTTGATTTTTCCATTTATGTTGATGCAGATCCTGCGTTAATCGAACGTTGGTATTTAGAACGATTTGAGTCATTATTAGATACCGCCTTTCAAGATCCATCCAATTATTATTATGAATATGCAATGGGAGATCGTAAAGAAGCACTCGATATGGCAAAATCCGTATGGAAAAATGTGAACCTGAAAAATTTAAAAGAATATATCTTGCCCACACGCTCGCGAGCAGATATAATTCTTCATAAAACCGATTATCATAAAATCGACCAAATATTATTGCGTAAATTTTAAATAATATTTTCAAACTAATTAGAATAGAGGGAAACGATTGTGACAAACGTTGAACATTTAGCAGATGTAGAAAAAATTATTGTATTAGACTACGGTAGTCAATACAACCAACTAATTACCCGGCGCATACGTGATTGCGGCGTTTTCTCTGAACTGCTAAGTCATAAAACAACAGCAGAAGAAATTAAAAAAATGAACGTCAAAGGGATTATCCTTTCTGGCGGACCTAATAGTGTCTATGATACAGATTCATTTGGTATTGATGAAGAAATTTTTGAATTAGGTATCCCGATTTTAGGAATTTGCTACGGCATGCAGCTAGTCACTCATCGACTTGGCGGTACGGTAGAAAGGGCTAAAAATCGCGAATACGGCAAAGCTGGTATTGAAGTTACTGCAGAAAAAGCACGGTTGTTTAACGCTACTCCTGATCACCAAACCGTTTGGATGAGTCATGGAGATCTAGTAAAAGATCTACCTACTGATTTTGAAGTGGTAGCGACAAGTAAAGACTGCCCGATCGCTTCCATCCAAAATGCTGAAAGAAAAATTTATGGCGTGCAATTTCACCCAGAAGTTCGCCACACTGAGTACGGGAATGATCTACTCAAAGAATTTGCCTTAGATATCTGTCAGTGTCAAGGTGACTGGACCATGGAAAATTTCATTGACATGCAAACAGCTAATATTCGCGAACAAGTCGGCGATAAAAAAGTACTACTCGCTTTATCTGGCGGTGTGGATTCCAGTGTTGTCGGTGTTCTTTTACACAAAGCTATCGGCGACCAACTCACTTGTATTTTTGTCGACCATGGCTTACTGCGTAAAAACGAAGCCGAACAAGTGATGGACAGTCTGGGCGGTAACTTTGGCCTAAACATTATCAAAGTCGATGCCCAAAAACGTTTCCTAGATAAATTGGCTGGAGTAACAGATCCAGAACAAAAGCGTAAAATTATTGGCAATGAATTTATCTACTTATTTAACGATGAAGCCATCAAATTGGCCGGGGAAGAAGGAATTAGTTTCTTAGCTCAAGGAACCCTTTATACCGACGTTATCGAATCAGGTACTGAAACGGCTCAAACCATTAAATCTCACCATAACGTGGGCGGTTTGCCAGAAGAAATGAGCTTCCAATTAATTGAGCCATTGAATACATTGTTTAAAGACGAAGTGCGCGCATTAGGCACTGAACTTGGAATGCCAGATACCATTGTTTGGCGCCAACCATTCCCAGGCCCTGGTTTAGGTATCCGTGTATTAGGTGAAATAACAGAAGAAAAACTAGAAATCGTCCGCGAATCCGATGCAATTTTACGCGAAGAAATCGCAAATGCTGGTCTAGATCGTGACATTTGGCAGTATTTCACTGTATTACCAGGCATGCGTTCTGTCGGTGTGATGGGTGATGAACGGACGTATGATTATACAGTAGGAATACGCGCTATCACTTCTATTGACGGTATGACCGCTGACTTTGCGCGCATCCCGTGGGATGTATTGCAACATATCTCCGTACGTATCGTAAACGAAGTCGATCACGTGAATCGGATCGTTTATGATGTGACGAGCAAACCTCCCGCTACAGTCGAGTGGGAATAATTATAGGAGAGCCGAAAACCCTTGCATGACAAGGGCTCTCGGCTCTTTTCCCTTTTGTCATTCCATTAAAATTGCATTATTTTTGTCTATTTGTATTATGATTACCTTTACGATACTGAACAGTAAATTGATTTTTAGGTGACGTATCTGTGTTTTCTGTTGCGGTTTGGTACGATAAAACACCTTCCAATTTATTTGCTACCTCAAAATTACTGTTTGGGTACAGATGACCGTATGTGCCTAAAGTGGTTTCAATGTCTTCATGTCCGAGACGGTCTTTAATGATTAACGGATTTTTTCCCATACGAATCAATAGTGAGGCATGAGAATGTCTTAAAGCATGTAATCGAATCCGATGGACACCTGCTTTTTTAGAAAAACGTTCTATGGAGATATAATCAGTCATTTGTTATTATTCTCCAGTTTAGGTATAATGAGCTGAAGAGAAAAATAAAGTCGTTCCAAAGTAAAGGGTGAGTGGATATTATTGTTGAAAATAATCGAGACTTAAACGGTGAAACACTCCGAAGTATTGCGCCAGTTAGTTTAATGATGGCTATTTTTCTTTTGGCATATACGATATGGTTCGGATTTGCGTGGGGCTTATTCGGTTGGATTCTTTTTACCGTGAGTTTATTTATATCCACTATTCTATTTGTAAAGAGTATACAAAATATTAAACATTCCAAATTATTTGAAGTACATGAAACGAAATCAGGTAAACGGATCGGTAAAGCCATGGGCATTCTCAGTGGTGTTAGTTATGGAATCCTATGGTTATCCGTCATTATACTAATCATTATTGACTGGTATGCACTCATTATGCCTGTAGTGACACTCATTATTGGACTCCATTTCTTCCCTCAAGCTAAAATCATGAATCGGAAATTAGATTATTTTGTTGCGCCTATTCCTATTGCCACTGCACTGATTTCTATTATACTAGTGATTAACTCAGATTTACCATGGCAATCTGCCTTCGCTATTGCGAGTATCGGTGGTGCCATTGCAACAATAATCTATGGGTTTCATATTTTGAGTACATATCAGCAACTAACCAGTCACAACGCTGCAAATAAAAATGGTAAAATGCCATAATTTAAAGTGGCAATCACACTTTTCAATTTCAACAGTCAGGAACAACGGTTACTATTCTGATTGATGTCAAAGAAGTTACTGACGCTAAAAGGATTTTCTCCGCTTTACTAGCGGGAGGACAAGAAACAATGGCCCTTCAAGAAACCAGCTTTAGTCCAGCAATGGGGCAGGTAAACGACAAATTTGGTGTCGAATGGCAAATCATTACCGAGCACCCTGACATGCGAAAAGAATCAGAATAAATTATGTGGAAAAATTAGTTCCAGGGACATTTACTGGCCTTGTTACCAGCCACCACCCATGGGTCAAACGATGCGAGGTACACTTTGAAATTAAATTATCTTGTTCATCCAAACCAGACTGTTATTCATTTAAAAATAATAAGGAAAAACTGGTACGATAGCATTGTTACTAAAGGATATGTTTTCTGAAGTAACGAATATACAATTTAATCCATTTTAGCAAGCATGACTAAAAAAGGAAGATCATAAGCTTTAATAGCTATGTTCTTCCTTTTTCACACTTTTAACCAAATTCTCTTACTTCGCACAAGTACAACACGCAATAATGTAATAAATTAGCTACAACCCCTATTATTAGTTACCGTTGAATAAGTTATAGTTATTAAACATGGATGCCTTTTTCTTACTTAGTTGAAAAAAATTAATACTTTTAATCTACTATAAGAAATATTAATTTGATAACAAACGTGTTTGGTAAAATCAAAATAAAAAAGAGGCATTTAAATGGGAAAACATCTATTAATCAAACCAGATATTACTTTTGAAAAAGAGATTCAAGAATTTCGTGAAGAAGTGTTACGTATCGATAATCATGTTGATGGTGCTGGACCTTTAAACCAAATGACTGAAATAAAAGAATGGCTCGAATTCAACCGTCTCGAAGTATCTAAAAATACGATTCTTGAACGTTTAGAAGAGCGTGTCCCATCATTAAAAGCACGGGGAGCTGAAAGAGTAGACGAAATTTTAGAAAGCTTCAAAAAAATTCCTACTTCTGAAAAAGTAAATAACGACAATGTTGCAAAAGAAGATACCGTAAATAAAATACTGGATCAAATAAATACTTACAGGGTTAATTTTTGAATCATTGGTTAGATGATTAACTGATAATCTTTCATAGTTATTATGAAAAGTCCAACGCTGGAGGCGCAGCAGCTCCCCTAAGATTAGGGTGGCTTTTTTAGTGAACTCACTGCTAATCCTCCCACTGATATTTCTTCAAATCGACGTGGTTTTCATCTTTTAAAAAAACGCCTTCCTCGAAAAGCAAATCAGCTTGTTTATTCCAACCCGGAGCTAATCTTCCTGCATGGTTAACCACACGATGACAAGGATATTTCCCATAATATTCGGCTCTACTGAGGACTTTACCGACAAGTCTAGCGTTTTTTTCTCTGCCAATTAACCTGGCAATTTGTCCGTATGTAGCAACACAGCCCTCCGGTATTTCTTCTACAACAGAGAGAATTTCATAAATCAAATCGTCATCTAAAACGCGGTTCATGAAATGATCACACTCGCTTTCTAGTGTAATAAAAGTTCTGATTGATCTTTATTGTATGCTTTATAGTTTTTTTATTGTAGAAACATATTGGCATTGTGCATCGATTTTAACGTTATATTATTAACTTCACTTTAATTTTAATAATCCTATTATGTCATATAATAACTGATTTAAAGGAAATATAGTAATATTAATATACAACATTGAAACAATATCTCTTACTTCTAAAGAAATTAACAATCAGATTAAAGAAAGGTGAAGATTGAAAATGAAAGTTAAAACAATTACTTCGTTATCAAGTGAGAAAACATTAGACAAACGAATGAATGAGTTTTTAGTAGCAGTTTAGCTGATCCTTTATTGAATATGGCAACAATAGTACACATTATAGGTGTGTTTGGAATAACCGTTACTCAGAATGTGCCTCGAAATAAACGTCTGGAAAAAACAGAAGACTATTGGGAAACTTTTCTAAAAGAGCAGGCATTCTGGAACCACGTTCATACACTCAGCGCCATTCTGAGCACAATCTTTATCATACGCTATTTGTTATAAGAGGAAGTGTTAACCCCGACAACATCAGATTTTTCTAGTTAACCCTACTTTTTCAAGTGTATAACCATCAATGAAACGCCTTTAGCGATGACCCCTACTATAACGGCAGGAAGGATCCATGAAAAACCTAAGTCCGAAAAAGGAAGTGTCACAAAAGGATTAATATAATCCCAATTTGGATTAAACGCTGTTAACCCATCATTTAAACTAACAAGCAATGTCATCCCAACCACGCCTCGATAAACGATCTCATCACAAGTTATATACTTATTAATGAAACTCAATAAGATTAATGCAATAATGACTGGATAAACCACATTCAATACAGGTACAGAAAATTGAATGAGTTTTTCCAACCCGATATTAGCTACGGTAGCACTAAATACAACGAAGAACAGAAGAAAAAATTTATAGGAGATAGAAGGAAACAATTTATTAAAATACCAAGCACATGAAGAAAGTAGCCCTACTGCTGTAGGAAGACAAGCAAATATCACGACTAAACCAAAAAGGAAGTTCCCAGGTAGTCCGAAATAATTATTAGCGACTTCCGATAATGTATCTGCTCCAGAAGTAAAACTAAGTGTGGAACTACTTGCTCCAATATAGGCAATACCTAAGTAAACAAGAGACAAGAAAATCGCTGATATCACTCCAGCTTTTAAAATGATATTTTTTCTAGCCGTTTGATTAAATTCTCCTATCTCTTTAATCGCATTAATAATAATTGTTGCAAAAATGATCGATACAATGGTGTCCATAGTTAAATACCCTTCTTTTACCCCACTAAAAAAAGGAGCATTTGCATATTGACCTTGAGGTGGCTGGAAATCACTAATAGGATTCAAAATACTAGTTAAGATGAAAACACCTAAAATTATTAACAAAACAGGAGTCACTACTTTTCCAAAGCGATCCACAAATTTACTAGGATGCAAGGCTAAATAGTACACCACCCCAAAAAAAGCAACGTTATAGATAAACAAACCGATCGCAGAATACGCTTGATTCAAAAAAGGAGCTACGCCAATTTCAAATGAAACCAATCCTGTTCTGGGAGCTGCCATCAAGGGCCCGATAGATAAGTAAGTAATAATTGTTAATATTGTAGCAAAAAAAGGATGGACTTTTTGCGCTAATTTTTCAGTGTTGCCATCTCCACTCACATTAGCAATCGCCACCAATCCCAACACAGGTAAAGCAACGCCCGTAATTAAAAAACCTGCCATAGCGCTCCATGTGTTTTCTCCAGCTTCACCACCTAATCCTGCAGGAAAAATTAAATTCCCTGCGCCGAAAAAAAGAGAGAAAACCATAAGCCCAATTAAAAAAGTCTGTCTAGAAGAAAGTTTATTATTTGTCATTTTTGCTCCTTTAAATACTTATTTCAAACATTAATTTGTATTTGCTTTTATAAATTTAATGAACGACTGTTTCAATTATAAAAATTATTTTTATTTTCTGAATTTTCATTCTATTCGTTATAAAACAACTGTATTCAATAGTACTAATTTATCATAAAAGATGGGCGACAAAAAGTCCTTCTCTATTAAATAACAAAAAAGACGATTAGAAATAACACACTCTGATCGTCTTCTACTATAGTTTTTATCCATATTTATTATGGCTAAGTTATCATTTCATTCATTACGCTTTTTATTCTTCGTTCTCCCAAGTAAATAATCTACACTCACATCAAAGTAATCGGCTAACTGAATTAATGTACTCGCTGTCCACTCTATTTTTCCAGTCTCATACTGAGAATACGTGTTTTGCGAAACGTTTAATAACTCAGCCACTTGCCGTTGCGTTATATCATTATCTTCTCTTATCGAACGAATATTTTTATAACTCATCTTCATCACCCATGTTTATTATAAATATCTGTATTAAAGATATTGTTTTTCATCTTTAATACAGATATAAGGTCTAGCCAAAACAACAAGTTTTATATTCTCGTAAGGTCTCATTCCTGCATTTTTTTGATAAAACTGTACTAACCCAGAGTCAGCGGTAAAGAGCCATCAATCAAAGTCCTCATGTTTTTCTATCCAATTTACCGCTGTTTTTATTAAGTCTGATGAAAAACCTTGATTACGATATGCTGAATCCGTACCAACCCACGAAAAATTTCTGAAAAACATAGGGGATAGTTAGCACTATAAAAGCTGTTAAATTAGCATTTCAAAAATTTAACTAAATATAAAACATATATAATGACACAAACTCGTCTCTTTTTCGTCCAAAAAAAGAATAGCTACATACAATTTATTTGAATCAGAAGGCCGATTTTGTTCCTATACATTTACATAAACATTTAGTTTTACTACTAAGGTTGGAATTGATGTAACCTGTCTCTTCCCAAAAAGCTTGTCAGAATGCGCAACGTACGAAGTGAAAGTCGCGTATTCTGATAAGCTTTGATTGGCGTGGCGTAAGCCGTGCCAATCATCTACCCCCTCTCTCTAACAGGGGGGGGTAGAAAAACACAATAAACTGAAAACAATGTACTAAAAACATGGATATAACAACGTCTGATTAAAAAAAGGATGTTAACTTTTTTTTCGAATAGTTGACATCCCTAACAATTGTTAAAAATACGATTCTATAAAGCTTAAAACACAGCTAAAAATTAAAGTTAAAATTCAAAAGAAAATGCTGCGCCACATTCATTAATTCTTTTTGTGTAATTTTTCCAAGAACTTGGATGTTTCTTCCAACTTGTTTTGTAAAATCCAAGCTATAAACCTGTTTTGTATTTACTTTGCTGTTCTCACTTAATTTCTTATTTTGAATTGAAACAAAATAAGGGCGTTTTTTATCTGTTGACGTAATGGGACAAACAATGATTAAATTCGAGGCTAAATTATATTCATCACGGCTAATGACTACAGCAGGTCGTCTTTTCTTTATTTCACTTCCCTTTGAAGGTTCAAAGTCAATAGAAATTAACGCTCCCTGCTCGATGTTACTCATCTAATTCACTTCCAGTAGGGATAAAATTTTGAGCCAATTCATCTTCATCATCAATAAATTCATCTTTCTTTACATCAGCAAAATAATCTTCAATTTTAGGAATAAGCGAAATTGTTCCATCTTTTTCTTGCGTGATATAAAATTCCTGTCCTTCAGAAACATTAAACTTCTTAGCTAATGTGACCATAACTGCATTTCCTTGCTTTCGAGTTTTTACTTTATCCATTTGTCACACTCCTAATATTTTGTATATTTATTTTAACACGTAATTTAAGTAATTACAAAACTTACTTCCATAACAACTTAATTTATTTATAAAAAATGCAACAATTTCTCTATTTAGATTGGGACATAGGATGAAAGGATATTTTCTCTGCTTTTTTCATTTGTCAGATATACTAAGTAATTGTTTACTTGAGTCATTTCGACTAATTCATAAAGTTAACATTCTTAATAAACAAAAAAGTTTAAAAAAATTTCCAAAAAATGCAACAAAATGTTCTTTCGAGTCGGGAATCAGTATGAAAGGAGGTTTTCTCCTAAATTTAAAGCTATGTAGTTCTTATAGTAGCAGTAAATAATAAGTAGTGTGCTAATCTTTCACTCACCTGCTCCTTGAAAACTAAATACATAATCAACTCAAATCTTTAAATGGAGGGTTCATAATGTCTGAGATAGATTTTTTCAATACACAGATCAATGAAGAAGCTTTGGAAAGTCAAATAATCGAACAAATTAAGTTAAAAATAAAAGCGTTTGATGACAATAAAATTTTTTACGACCTTGACAATTTAGTCACCATCACTTCTTTTTCTAAAGGGCATATTATGAATGCTTTTTTTAACGACTCTAGATTCAGAAAAATTAGAAGAAAAATCGGACGAAAATGGATTTTCCCGGTGCAGGAAACCAATACTTTTCTTAAGCAGTGGATATTAGAACAGCCGAACGAATAAAAATTGAAAAAATAGAACATAAAAACATTAAAGCTACCTACCGTTCTAAAGTTTATTTCAAAGGAAAACGATATCTCGGTGTCCATAGAAAAACAAAGAAAGAAGCTGAGTTAGATGAGATAAGCCAGAAAAAAGAACTTTTAACAGGAGAATATTCAAAAGAAACGAATAAAACATTGGAGGATGGTTTTGAGGATTATATTACTTTAATAGCGCCAAAAAATTTGTCCATTAAAGCTCTAAAAATCGCTAAATCAAATTATAAAAATCATATTCAACTCGAATTAGGCCATCGTTTATTAAACGAATTGAAACCCTTAAAAATACAAAAATTCTTGAATAAAACTGATGATATTCTTTTAAAAAAATCTCTATAAGAATCAACCTCCCATTTTTATTTAAGAAACTTCATTGCACAGGTCCTATACGTTCCCCTTCTGCTGGATTTCCTTTATTAGGTTCTGTGCTGAAAGCATCATAATGATAAACCCTTACCGAATTCATAAATGAACTTCCTCCATTAAAAATAATCGTCGCATGCTATAAGTACTTTTCGACAGATTGGCAAGGCACCTCATCTTCATAATAGATATTTGAAGAAACTTGGTAACCGCATTTTAAATAAAACGCTAAAGCGGCAACTTCAGAATGAATATCCACTTTTTTGTAGCCCGCTTTTTTTGAATAATCTTCCAATTGTTTGAGTATTTCGGAAGAAAGAGACTTTCCTCTATATTCTTTTAAAGTCGCCACGCGAGTAATTCGGACATTTTCTTTATTGATTTTTAATAAACGCGCAGTAGAAACCGGTAAATTCCCGCAATATGCTACGGCATAAATTGCCTGGTCCGTATCATTTTCATCAAATTCATCTTGTAATGAAATCTGAACTTCAAACACAAAGACATGCATTCGAATAAAAGTACTGGCTGCTTTTTGCCATGCTTGATTTCCTATAATGATTTCTGTATTTTCCATGTCTATCCAACCATTTAGAAACTATAATCTAAAAGTTTTTATGATACATTCCAAATTTTGTTTTGACTTACATAATTTGCTCTTATCCACTCAGTATTTAAAATCATAGAATATAAAAATTAATAAATACCATCCCGCCAAACGTTAGTTTCATAAACTCACGTTTGAGGGATGGCTTTATTATGAAAATAAAATTTCGTTCGATTATTGCATGAACAAAGGCTTGTCCCTATCAGTATTTGGTTCACTTACGCCTATATTTGTATTCTTATATTCCTCAAAGGATTGAATAGCTTCCAACACGAGATCAGCCACGGCCTCTCGTGTTACTTGCGTTCCTTTAAAGGTTTCTCCTTTTTGCGTTATTTCATATTCTCGAATAGACGGATCGTTATACATCCAAGCAGGTCGAATGATAACAGCGTCTATATTAGATTCTTCTATAATGTCAGCAGATTTGCCTTCTTTTGGAAGCACTTCAGATAAAATACTGCGATTCCATTTATTAAAAGATTCAGGTAATTCGTCATATATACCAAGGCTGCTGATAGCGACTAGCTTATGAATAGCCATTTCATCCATTGTATTCAAGATTTTCTTAGTTGCCTCAACATCCACCGTGTAATCGAGAAAGATAAGATCTACGTATTCCATAGCTTTCTTTAAAGAATCCGCATCATGAAAATCCCCGTCAATCACTTGCTCTTTGTTTTCGTTCAAATCATGAATACGTTGGGTAGCATCTCGAGCATATAATACGAGGTCATTCTCTGTTTTGTCTTTTAACACTTGTCTCACTCGTTGAGATACCTGTCCAACTGCACCAAGAATTAATATCTTCATAAATATAACCTCCAAAAAAATTGTTCTCCTATCATTTTAACATGAAAGTTATATAACCTCTAACATAGTCCTTTGTTGGATTTATTTTCATATAATGATCGCTAATAATACCTACTCGTAAGACCTCATCTATTTACCCTTCCTGCATTTCACTTTTCTCCAAAATACAAAACAGCGTGAAAAAATTCACTTCACGCTGTTCTTTTTATTTATCCAATACGTAGATAGCCCCATGGCTGCCCGTGTAGCATTTGTCTGATCCAGTAAATTGACCATAGCAAAGTCATGAATTGTTCCTTGAAAACGTACTTAAGTCACTGCTACTCCTGCTTCGCGTAACTTACGCGCATAAGCTTCCCCTTCATCACGCAAAACATCTGCTTCAGCAGTTAAAATTAAAGCTTCAGGTAAATCTTTCAATTCTTCTTCTGAAGCCTTTAAAGGGGAAGCTGTAATCTCGTTTCTTTCTGACTTATTCATAGTATACTGATTCCAAAACCACTGCATTCCTTCTTTTACTTTCTAAAGAAGAGCTTTATGGATATAAATTAAGCGAGCGATTAGAACAATTTGGCTTCACTGAAATCTCTAAAGGAACCATTTACCCTTTATTACTCTCATTAGAAAAAAGAGAGCTGATCACTGGAAATATGCGTTCTTCTGACAGTGGTCCAAAAAGAAAATATTACTCACTTACAGATAAAGGAATAGAAGAAAAAAATACCTTCTTAAAACAATGGAAGCTTTTAAAAAATAACGTAGACCAACTTATCGAAAGGACTGACGAAGATGAAAGCAAATGAAATCATTCGCGAAAATACCACCCTACAACAATTCCTTACAAAGGATAACGCATATTATTACGGCCATCTAGTGATTTATATTCGAAGTATGTCATTATTCCGAGACGAACAAAAGTCAGAACAACTATTACTGGAAATACTTCAAGATATATTAGAAGCACAAAAGCATGGTATCAGCGCCGAAGCGTACTTCGGCAAAAATCCTAAACAAATCGCTGATGAAATGATTCGTCATTTACCTATGAATTTGAAAGATACACTAGCATTTATTTTTCATGGTCTAGGTGTTCTTTTGCTTTTTACGTTATTCCCAGAACTAACTCTTCCAAATAACGGATTTGACATAGGAACCTTTCTTATCTTTAGCATTTATACTATTTCTTTGGTTTTATTTATCGTATATCTTTTGGGCATTTCAATCTATCACTATCATTCAATGAGGACCAAAATTATCTCTGGTATCCTTATTGCCCTAGGAATTGCAATCGGTATTAGTCTCCAATTTTTTGTCACAACACCATGGACGATCGCTTTGGATGGACGTTTAGGTATACTGGTCATCAGTCTGACAGTTATAGCTTTAGCTTACCTGTTCTTTAAAAGTGAAGACAAAAGCTCTGGGGGACGTTTATTCCGTTTGTTCTACTATCTGCCATCAGCGGCATTCTTATTCGTATCAACAACTTATATCCATTTTTAAACACAGAAACTTTACAAGTAGGTATTGCAGTGTTCTTAGTTCTCGGATTACTTATCCACTTCACCCTAAGTATTAGAAATGCTCGTAAAAGATAATTTCATAGGATAAATAAGCTAGCGATTGTTCCAATATGATAACTAGAAGCGTATATTTATACTGCAATCATAAATGGATTTCCAAAAATATGGGTGTATGGTCCTGTCTTTTTCCTGAATCGATCATTTCAGAAGAAATTACTTGATCTGCTAAACGGTCACTAACTAAAAAGTAATCGATTCTCCAACCAGAGTTGTTCACTTTACTTGTTTTTACACGTTGCCCCCACCACGAGTAATGTCCTTCAATGTTGCCATGAACATAACGAAACGTATCTGAAAATCCATCATTTAATAGCGCCGTAAAGTGATCGCGTTCTTGATCGGTAAATCCAGCGGAAAAATGATTCCGATCAGGATGGGCCAGATCAATTTCTTTATGGGCAACATTATAATCACCCGAAGCAATCACTGGCTTTTGTTTATCTAAAGCAACTAAATACGCTTTATATTTTTCATCCCAAACTTGTCGCTTTTCTAACCGATCTAAGTTCCCTCCGGCATTTGGCGTATAGACTTGTGTCACAAAACAATTATCAAATTCCAATGTGATAATGCGCCCTTCTTGATCCATGGTGTCAGGAGCTCCGATTTCTGGAAAAGTAATCGTTGGCTCAAGGGTATTTTTATACAAAAACATTGTTCCAGCGTAAGATTTGCGTGCGGGTTCTTCTGAACTTCGCCAAGTTATCTTATAACCTGGTAATCTTTTAGCTAAAATATCTATATGCTTTTGGGTGGGACCATTAGCAGATAGTTTAGTTTCTTGAATAGCAATAACGTCTGCGTCATACTCTCCAATCGTATCTAAGACTTCTCTTGATAATTGCGCTCGATTTGAGTCACTTGTTAAAGCAGCATTTAAAGAATCAATATTCCACGAAATTAATTTCATGATCTTTCTCTCCTACACATAAAATTTTACTATAGTGCTATTGTAATTGATCCATTTGTTACATTTTAGATCATTACTTATTATTTTTTTTCGTTCCACTTTTGCGTTCTTCGACTAACTCCTCAACTAATTTATCTTTAGCTTTGTAGATATTATCATCGCCAAAATCCGTAATTTCAGATGTGCCAATACGATACTTTCCTGCCACATCACCATAATATTTGTTATACCGTAATTTAAATTTTTGAAAGATATAAGACACAACAACTCTTATAATAGCATAAATAGGAACACCAAAAACAAGCCCAAATAAGCCTAATAAATCTCCCATGATTAGTAAAATGATGATAATTGTTAAAGGATGAATATTCAACTGTCGGCCCATAATATTTGGTTCGACAAAATTTCCTTCAACAAATTGAACCACAATCCATACTATAATTAGTAAAAACACTTCAGTCCATGAAGTCAGTAAGGCAATGATCAACGCCGGAATAAATGTTAAAGTAGGGCCGATATAAGGAACAAGAGATAATATCCCCCCTGCAAGCCCCAAAATGCCACTATAATCTAGGCCTATGACTGTAAATCCTATAAATATCATTACACCATTCGCTACGGCGATAGCAAGTTGCCCTTTTATATAGGAACCTACTTGAATATTGATTTCAGTCGCCACACGGATCAAATCAGCTCGCCATTTAGGCGGGGTTACAGCGAGCGCGCCATTCGCAAATTTCTCTGCATCTTTTAATAAGAAAAATAAAATAATCGGAGCGATCACGATTGTCATTACTATATTAGTAATTCCGGTAACTACTGAAGAAAACCGAGTGAGCCCCTCAGATATATAGTTTCCTATGTCAGCACTGAAGCTATCTACAAAACCTTCTACTTGAGAAATCACGTTGTCTGCAATTTCGTTACCAGAAAAATCATTAACAAAAGCGATAGCAGAATCAATAAAGTTGTCCATAAAAACAGGAAATGTCTCTGTTAACGTAGAGATTTGATTTTCTAACAACGGAATCACAAGCCCAATTCCTCCTGCTAGAAGTAAAATCACACTTGCAAATAAAATAACTATTCCCCAAACTCTTTTGATCCTGTGCCTTTCCATAAAATCTATTGCCGGATTAAACAAATAATAAAGTAATAAGGCAATAATAATCGGCATAAGAATATTAGAAATAATAACCGCCAACGTACCGAAAATAAAATCTAGTCGGGTCATTGTAATAATAAAAATGCATAATAATAAGCCAACAGTAATGGTATATAAGACATTACTTCCACCAAGAAATTTAATCCAACGCGTATTTTTCATTTTTCCACTCCTTGTTTATCGAAAACAAATATATTCATTGTAGGAAAGTGATTTTACTACGATAATATTTGTGACTACTTTCAAAAACCATAACATAATCAGTTTATCAATTCATATGAATAAGTGCTATTTTATGAGTAGTAATATTTATAAATATATATAAACCTGAATGATTTCTAAATTTTTCCAAGGTCCGTTTAAACCTTGTCATGATCTTTTTTCTAAAAAAACTATTTCCGCACCTTCTGGGTGTACAAAAAAAACGCACTCTGTGTTATTGTAAAGTCGATAAAAACAACAATTAACACAAAAGGAGTGCGTTCTTATGTCTTTCACTTTACAACAAAAATCGCTCACATTCAATGCCCAAAAAGAAATCTCGGTCGCTAACGATGGGGGAAATTTAACCAATGACGCGGGGATCGTCTTGGTCGCTGAATTTTTAAAACAAATTCATTTTGA
>NZ_AUIQ01000041.1 GCF_000423785.1 Tetragenococcus muriaticus DSM 15685
TGATAACAACGGTCTGGGTTGCATGCTTAAACGCGTAGACAGAACTACAGGAGGAAATAGCACAATCCCATGTGGATCCTTTCCACTGACTATTATATCTCAGGAACCACACAATATCGAAACAAGATCCCAAACGCCCTCCGCTCGTTCAAGAATCACGAGCTGCGCGGAGCTCCGCTCCTTGCCTTGGCGAGCAAAGCTCGCTTTAACAAAAGGGAAACATTGTGTTGCTTAAAGCTTTTATTGATTAATGTTATTTATTTTATTTTCAAAGAACCAGAATGTTTGCATCAGAGATGATGCTTATAAATATATTTTACGAGGAGGATTTTTTATGAGTACAAACATTGGCTTTATTGTTGGGAGTTTACGTCAAGATTCTAACAACTTAAGAACAGCACAAGCATTTGAAAAGCTATTACCAGAAAATGTCGAAGCAACCTTTATCGAAATTGGTGATTTACCTTTTTATAATGAAGATTTAGAAGTTACCGGAAAAGTTCCTGAAAGTTGGATGCGTTTTAGAAAAGAAATTGCAAAAATGGATGGCTTCTTTTTCTTTACACCAGAATATAATCGTTCCATACCTGCTGCACTTAAGAATGCCCTAGACGTAGGTTCACGTCCTTATGGTGAAAGTAATTGGGATAGTAAACCTGCAGCTGTTATCAGCGTCGCACCCCGAGGAATCGCTGGATTTGGAGCAAATCATGCTTTACGTCAATCCCTTGTGTTTTTGAACATGCCAGTATTACAACAACCCGAAGCGTATATTGGAAACTTTGATTCTTTATTAAATGAAGACGGAACCTTTGTCGAAGATACAAAAAATTTCTTCCAAATCATTATCGATAAATATTTAGATTTCTTTAATAAACTAACAAAATAAAGAAATCAAAAAGCTAACTTAAAATACTTACAAAAAATAAGCAAAAATATTGCTATTCTTTTTTAAATACTTTAAAGTTTAGAATGTATTAAAATTACAAAAAACAAGGAGAGAATTTATTATGACAAAAATCGCAATCGTTTATTATAGTTCGACAGGAACAAACTATCAACTCGCACAATGGGCAAAAGAAGCCGTAGAAGGTGTAGGCGCTGAGACTCGTTTAGTCAAAGCCCCTGAATTAGCTCCAGATGTAGCCATCGATGCAAACCCTGCTTGGAGAGCTCATTATGACGCAACGCAAGATATTCCAGAAGTCACTTCTGATGATATCGTATGGGCAGATGGCGTGATCTTTAGTGTCCCTTCTCGTTTCGGTGTTATGGCTGCACAGTTGAAACAATTCATCGACACACAAGGGGGTATATGGGCAAACGGTGATACGGTAAATAAAGTAGTATCCGGTATGACATCCGCGCAAAATGCTCATGGAGGTCAAGAAGCAACATTGTTATCCCTTTACATTCAAATGATGCATTGGGGCGCTATCATTGCAGCACCTGGATATTCTGAAGCAGAATATACGACAGCTGGTGGTAACCCTTATGGTACTTCCGTTACCATTGACGATAATGGAAATATGATCGAAGATGTTGAAGAAGCTGTGAAAAGACAAGCCCGTCACGTCGTAGACATTGCAAGTAGAGTAAATGGTTAAATAAATCTATCGCAAAATAAAGAAGCTGGGACATAAATAAAGACAAGACAAAAATACCCGAACGATATTTGATAAGATTTTCTAATTGTCGCGAATTTGCGACGAGGACCTGCTGGACCGCAGGAGAAATCTCTCTTATAGTTCGGGTATTTTATTATTAAGGAGACTTTTGTCCCAGCCTCTTTATTCATCAACAGTGAAAGTAACGTCAAATTCCTCTTCATTTGACTCTAACATGTCTGCTCCGTCTTCAATATGTCCCAAATGAATGAGGTCATCAGAATAATCAAACGCATCATAAAATATCGCTAAGTTCCCCCATGGCTCATAAATAGTAATATCTCCAGGAGATGGCTGATGTCCTCGATCAGAATTCCCTAATTCTAATTCAGAAGGTAAATCACTAACTTTTTCTGTATCCGCATAATCACTTAATGTCAATGTTAACGGCATCATATCTACAAAATTTTGAGCAGCTTCTGAATCATTTAAAGTAACCGGGTACGACTCGTCATTAATCGTCATAAAAACTTCCATAGTACTATTCTCACCTTCCGAATCTATTACTTCTTCACTACTTGTTTCACTTCCACCTGTACTATTAGAACTACCATTATCATTTGCTGCTTCATTCGTACATCCTACTAAAAAGAAAACTGACAAAAAAACGATTGTTTTCACTCCATCTCCTCCTCGAATAATTGGATTCCTTTTATTAGTCTTTGTACCCCATTTTCTAAGATAGTCTTTGGACAAGCATAGTTTAGTCGGATAAATTTGTCGCCATTTCCACCAAAGATTTCACCTTCAGAAAGATACAAACCTGTTTTTTCTCGAATATATTTTGTTAAAAACGTTGTATCTTCAGTTATGTTTGAACAATCAAGCCATGCTAAATAGGTAGCTTCTGATGGTACCATTTTTATCTCAGAACAGTGATTTTCTAACGATGCTTTTAAGTACTGTCTATTTTCTTCCAAATAGTGATTTAACGCGTGAAGCCAATCTTCTCCATAATTAAAAGCTGCTTCAGTTGCTTGAATAGCAAACGCATTAGGTTCAGCCACTTCATCGGTATTAATTCCTCGATCGACTTTTTTTCGTATTTCTTCATTTGCAATAACGATTGCAGAAGATTGTAATCCTGCTAAATTAAAAGCCTTACTGGCTGCAACCAATGTAATTACTTGGTTCGCAATTTCATTAGATATCGATGCCATAGGCGTATATTGATAGCCTGGATGTGTTAAGTCACAATGCAATTCATCACTGATAAGAAGAACGTGATGTTTCACGCATAGGTCCCCTACTTTTTGTAATGTTTTTTCATCCCAAACTTTTCCAATCGGATTATGTGGATTACAAAAGATAAACAAAGAAGTTGCAGGATCAGATAACTTGTCCTCTAAATCCTTAAAATCAATAGCGTAAGTTTCATTTTTATATTCCAATTCACTCGTCAATACTGTGCGGTTATTATTTACAATAGAATTATAAAATATATTATACACAGGCGATAAAACAACTACTTGTTCAAGCTCATTTGTCATTTTACGTACAATAGATGAGATAGCTGGAACTGCACCTGTACAAAAAAGGACCCAGTCTTGTTCTATCTCCCAGTTATATCGACGTTTCCACCAAGAAGCAATACTCTCTTTAAAAGAATCAGGAATAATGGAATAGCCAAAAGCATTTTGACTCAATCTCTTTTGAATGGCTTCTGTAACAGCTGGTGCTGTCTCAAAGTCCATATCCGCTACCCACATTGGTAGTTCATTTTCTCCAACATCCCATTTATGCGAATTTGTTGGTTTACGATCTAGTACTTTATCAAAATTATAAGACATGTTCGTTCCTTTCTTGTGTTACCATCTTCGTTTGTTCTGGTTGAATTTCTTCATCATCAAAGATTAGCTCATCAATTCCTAACGATTGAATTTCACCGCTGATAGGATTTTTCACACTATCTATTGTACTGTTAATCGTTGCTTTTACGGTTGAGTACTCAAAAGCTAAGTCCGTATTTATCACTGTACAATTATCCATATGAAGATTTTCCATATAACACATTCCTTGCTCACTTTCTATGAAGCAATTAACAAGTGTAATATTCGTCGAATTCCACCCTAAATATTCTCCAATAATTGTTGAATCATATATAGTGACATTTTCACAGTTCCAAAGAGCATCTTTTGAAATCATTTTCGCATTTCTAATCTCTACATTTGAACACCCATCAAAACTATAATTTCCGACCAAAGAGAAGTCATTAATTTGTATATTTTTGCTATTCATTGCAAAATAATCTCCGGTGGCGGTCACTTGTTTCAATTCTAAATCTTGGCAGTTCCAAAATGTTTCTTGTGCGTTGGATAGCTGCACATTATCTAAAACTATATTTGTCGCACGACGAAAAGTTTTAGGCGCTTGCATAATACTATTGAAAATTTGTAAGTAATGAGTATACCATATCCCTGAACGCGCCGTATCTGTTAAAGTAATATTTTCTGCCTTCACTCGATCTGAATACCAAATTGGATATTTCCACCGAAAGATATCATTTTCTAAATAAATATCCGCACTTTCCTTTAATGGTGATTCCCCATTTTGAAAGACCGAATTCGTTACATTTGCCTCTTTTTCTTTGAATAAAGCTCTTTCTCCTGTTAGTAATTGTTGATTAACTTGATTCATAAAATCCCTCTTTTCATTTATTCATCCTACAACTTCATCCAAACTTTAAGTCAATAAAAAAAGTTATCAGCTTAAAAATATAAACCAATAACTTCTTTTAAATAAAATTCATCTTTTAAAAACATTTAAGCCAAGGAAAGCGTCACTGTAAGACTTCCATTTCCTAATGTACGTTTTAAATCTTTAGGATTAGCTATGTCGATTTTACCTAATCGAGTAAAGTTCCAGCTATTTTTGTCATAGTAAACGACAAAATTATTCCCTTGATATAAAATAAGATCTCCTGCTACAGCATTAACACGTTCATCGTTTTTAGGAAGTGAGAAGCCAAGAGAGCCGACTTTTTCCATATTTGCAAAGTCGTCCAATTTAATAGTTAGGTCTCCCTCTCTTAGCTTCTCTGCTAAAGCTTGAGCGGAGGAATTATCTGCTAAAGTTGCAGTTAGTTCTTGATTGTTAAATGTGAGTTTAAGTTTTTCCATTTGTTTTATTCTCCTTAATTCATTAGTTAGATAACGTTTCTTATTTCTTTTCTTATTATTAATAGCATCAGCAATATAACTACGGCTGCATTTATCAGAAAGATTGGATAGCCTTTTCAATTGCAGTATCACCACTAGTAATATCAAAAGCTTTGCCAATTGTCCCGTCATTTTCTAAAGACAGGATGATCGCACTTGCTACATCTTCCCGCGGTATCTTTTCAAAATCGAGTTCTTCAGAGACTGAAACTTCTCCTGTTCCTTGTTCGTTTGTTAAGCCACCGGGACGTACAATCGTATAGTCTAAATCGCTGTTTTCCAACCAAACATCAGCGTAATATTTAGCAGCACTATAATAAGAGGAACGATCAATCCAATCAAGATGATTTTCTTCATGATAGTTCTGAATTCCTATAGCACTTACCAGTACAAATCGCTTCACATTCGCTTGTTGAGTAGCTTTCATTGATTTTATAGCGCCGTCCAAATCAATTAGCATTGTTTTATCGGCTCCTGTCGCTCCACCTGATCCTGCTGTAAAGACGACGGCATCTGAGCCTTGTACAGCTGAAGCAATATCGTTAATAGATCCTTCTAAATCAACTAATGCTGTTTCGATTCCTTGTTGGTTGAAACTATCTGCTTGTTCTTTTTTTCTGACCATTGCTACAACATCATGATTCTCTGATTTTTGTAACTTAGAAACTAAATGTTGGCCAATTTGACCATTAGCACCTACAACTAAAACTTTCATGCTTATAAACCACCTTTTTTCTTTTTATATTTACTTAATCAACAGGAATAAGGCGAACAGTTGCTTCACGTGCTCGTTGACTTATCATAGGCTTGAGATAAGAACTCCCACCATATTTTGACTTATATCCTTCGTCTACGGCATCATTGGTTTCTTTATCCGTTGGAAATTCAAAAAATACATCTTTTTCTACACCACCAACGGAAATATGACCTTTGCCTTCACGTTTAGCAGATTGATACCATTTTGCTTTGGTACCACTATACCCTCTACAAAACAGGTCATCTCCAGCTTGCGCAATCCAAATCCATGCTGGTCGATGCCATGTTCCATCAGAATTTGGAATAGAGATATACAAGTTGGGGGCCTTGCTAATCGCTTCTAATTCTTCATCTTGCCAACTTGCCATAAAATCGCCTCCTTATGTTTTCACCCTACTACCTCAAGTAGACTTTAAGTCAAACATTCCACCTTTATTCTATCATCTCTCATAAGAATCAGATATAATATCTACGGCCATCCAAATAAACTACGTTCTTCATTAAGCCCTCTTATTGTATCCATAGCCCATTCATCCAGTTTGAAATTAAAGATATCAAAGTTCTCCATCATGCGTTCCTTTTTCACTGATTTTGGAATTGCAACGACGCCTTCTTGTGTAATAAATCTTAAAATAATCTGTGCAACTGTTTTATCATATTTTTTCGCAATCGTGCGTAAAACATCATTAGTAAAAGTATTATTCATTCCTTCGCCAAATGGAGCCCACGATTCAAATTGGATATTCTTATCTTTACTAAATTGACGTAGTGGCGTTCTTTGATAAAAAACATGCATTTCATTTTGAAGAACGCTAGGCTTTACCTCAAAATGATCAAGGATATCTTGTACTTGATTTTGATTAAAATTAGAAAGCCCTATGGATCTCAGCTTTCCTTCATGAAATGCCTCTTCCAATGCTTGATACGTTCCATGATAATCTCTTATTACCCAATGTATTAACATTAAGTCAATATAATCTGTCTGTAAATATTTAAGTGCTTGATCGATTTGTTTTTTTGTCGATTGATAACCAGAGGTAAATAGTTTAGTTGTAATAAAAAAGTCCTCTCTAGGGAATTCTGCTTTACTAATCGCTTTACCAACACCTACCTCATTACGATACAGTTGAGCTGTATCAATGTGTCGATATCCAGCGTCAATTGCATCTCTAACCGCACGTTCGGTATCTCTTTGGGGAATTTGGTAAACACCAAACCCTAGAATAGGCATTTTGTATCCTGTATTTAATGTAATATATTCCATATTTACATCTCCTTTATTGATATTAAACTATATTAAAAATGAAAAAAGCCTCTATTATAAAAGCTTGTAGATATTCATCTACAAGCTTTTATTATTAAAATGTCAGACTATTTAACCACTGATTTACCGATTCCTCAATATCATCTCTCGGGCTATCAGCCATTGATAGTTCATCTGATATATTTGTATTTGGGATTAATTCCTGTAAATCACTTTGGGGATCTTCTATAGGTTGGCTACCACTAGTGAAAAATGGCGCTATATTTTTATCCTCTAGATCTGTATCCATTAACCAGCGTTGTACAGGCTGAGAAATGTAACCATGCCAAGTGGGCGAGCCAACAAAAATAGTATCATATTGATCCAAGTCTATATCTAACTCTTCAAGATCGGGAAATTCATCATTTTCTTGTTGCTCTCTTACTAACCCAGCCACTTCGCCATAAGAAGTAGGGTAAGGTTCCACAGGTTGAATTTCATAGATATCTACTTCTGCTTGCTCTTGAATTTCTTGCGCTACTTCTTCAGTATTTTCAGTTAAGGAGTAATAAACAACAACGGCATTTTCAAATTGGGCCGGATCTACCGTTTGACTAGCAGCAGGCTGAGAGCTTTCATTATTTGTTGAGGACGGTGCTTGTTCCTCATTTCTATCGTTTTGGCTAGAACACCCTACTAAAAAAACGAATAATAGAGCTATTGGCAGTAACTTTCTCATGTCTCATCTCCCTTTCGCATATATTAGTTCAATTCTACGATATAAAGTGAACTTTAAGTCAAGAAAGATACATAAAGAAATCCTCTTTTAACTAAAAGTCATGAGAGGATTTCCGTAACTTATGTTAAGTTTTCACTTTGTAATTCTTCTCCGTTTGAAGCAATTACTTGTCTATACCAATAAAACGATTTTTTCTTACTACGTTCAAATGTCCCATTTCCTTGATCATCACGATCTACATGGACAAAGCCATACCGTTTACTCATTTGCCCCATACTAGCAGAAACTAGATCAATAGCGCTCCAAACAGTGTATCCCATCAGGTCAACACCATCAATTGCTACAGCATCTTTAAATGCCTTAATATGTTCACGTATATAATCAATACGATACTCATCGTCAATACTACCATCAGAAAGCACTGTATCTCTAGCACCAAGCCCATTTTCAACAATAAACAGAGGTTTTTGATATCGATCATACAATTGATTCAAAGAATTCCGTAAACCTAGTGGGTCAATTTGCCATCCCCATTCGGAAGAGGGAAGATACTCGTTTTTAAGTGAAGGAATAATATTTCCTGTGGTTGTTTGCATATTTTCAGGACGGCCGCTAACCGTTCTAGAGCAATAATAAGAAAAAGTAACAAAATCAACAGGAGAAGCAGAAAGAATATCTTTATCGCCATCTTCCATCCTAATATTCAGATTATCATGTTCAAATTTTTTCAATGCATAATTAGGATACTCTCCTCTTGCTTGTACATCTAAGAAAAAATAATTTTCTCGATCTCTTCGAATCGCTTCTTGATAATCTTCAGGATGAGCTGAATAAGGGTAGTGACTTCCCCCTGCTAACATACATCCGACTTGATTTTCAGGGTCAATTTCATGTGCAATTTTTGTGACTAACGCGCTTGCCACTAATTGATGGTGGGCTGCTTGATATTTTACTTCTTCCTGATTTTCATTTTCTTCAAAAACAATTCCACCACCCACAAATGGTTGATGTAATAATACATTAATTTCATTAATGGTAATCCAATATTTAACTAAACCTTGATAACGGTTCAAGATCGTTTTTGCATAACGAGTGTAAAAGTCAATTAATTTGCGACTTCGCCAACCACCGTATTCTTGAATTAAATGAATAGGAACATCAAAGTGAGCAATTGTGACTAAGGGTTCAATCTTATGCTTTTTTAGTTCTTTAAAAATTTTCTCATAAAAAGCTAGCCCTGCTTCGTTCGGTTCTTCATCATCGCCATTTGGAAAAATACGCGTCCAAGAAATGGACATACGGTACACATTAAATCCCATTTCAGCAAATAATTGAATATCTTCCATGTAACGATGATACATATCAATCGCTTCCTTGGCTGGATAATAATAACCATCTTGCCAAGATAGCATTTTTTTTAATCCTTTTGCTACCAAGGGACGATCTTCACCATAGGGAAGTACATCAATATTTGACAAGCCCCGCCCGTCTTCTAATACACCACCTTCGGTTTGGTTCGCAGCAGTAGCTCCACCCCACAAAAAATCCTTAGGTAATTTAGACATAAATCTCACTCCAATAACTATTATTCATACAATAACTTCCTCTAAATAAACACTTTATTAACAATACCTATTTCTACTGGTTATTCTCGGTATAACGAACATCGCCTACTGTATCAATAGTATACTCTCCATTTTCATAATCGATGGTAGTAACACTTCCATTTTCCAAGCCGCCCGTTGGCAACTCATAGCCATCTGAAATATTTTCAACCATTGCACCGATACTTAACCCATGGGAAACAATTAATACATTTCCACCGCCATTTTCGCTTGTTCTTTCAGCAACCTCATCAAGACCTTCCTCTAATCTATTGCTGATAGTTTCATAATCTTCGGCCGGCCAGTTGGTTTGTTCATCCACTCTGTCTTCATCTAAGGCTGCTACACTATCAGCAAATTCTTGTGGTGGAGTTTCTTGACTTCTCCATTCCTCTAAAGTTTGGCCTTGGCTTTCGGCAATATCTTCCCACATATTCATATTCAGGTCACCTTCATAGCTGCCAAAATTAAATTCTCTAAAGCGACTGTCTGTTTCAAGACTAACATCGTCGGACTGTTGATTTTCATCTAAAATGATATTTGCCGTTTGTATACTTCGCCCGCTATCACTACTATAAGCAGCGGTAAAGTCAATATCCGATAGACCTTCCCCCGTATTCTCAATTAGTTCTTCTCCTTCTGGCGTCAACACTGCATCTGACCACCCTTGAACACGGTCTGTCTCATTAAGCATCGTTACTCCATGGCGAACAATATATAAAACAACTTCCCCATTCTCCTCTGCAGTTTCTTCAGATTCATTCGAAGCATCTTGGGATGAACTACATCCTGCTAAGAACAAAACAACTAAGATGGCAGCAAAGAACTGATAAAATATTTTTTTCATTGGTCTCCTCCATATGTATAGGACATTAAGAAAAGAGTGGTTATTATTCCTCATTCCTTAACTCTTTTCTTAATAATCCTATTTATAGTTAAACTTCCACTTTCAAAACTGGGTCCTCAGTGCTGGTTTCTCCTTCATTTAATAGTTCAAACTCAGAATATTGCAATGTATTTGTCACAACAACAGGAATTTGTGTCGTATAGCCTGCTTCTCTGATTTTATCCAGTTCAAATTTCAGTAACATTTGCCCTTTTTTAACAGGTTGTTCTGCTTCTACAAAGCTTTCAAAATATTGTCCATTTAATTCTACTGTATTCAAACCTACATGAATCAACAGTTCCATTCCTGTATCAGAAACTAAACCAATCGCATGCTTACTTGGAAATACCGTTGCAATCTTCCCATCAAACGGAGCCACAACTGTTCCTTCTGTAGGTTCTATCGCAAACCCTTTTCCAAGTGCTTCAGACGCAAAAGCTTCATCTTTTACTTCACTCATAGGTAATAACTCACCTGCAACTGGACTAGAAACGATGGTTCCTTCTAAGGTAACTTCTTTGCTTTCTGATTCATTAACTTCTTGATTTTTTTCAAATCGGAAACTTAAGACATAAGTTAATATGGCAGATATAACTGCAGCAATGACAAGAGCAATGGCAATGTTAATGACGTTAGTGATGTCTTCGCCAATGTATAATGGAATCGCAGGTAACCCACTAGATCCTGTCCCAAAACGTACAGTAGAAACAATTCCTGCGTAAAGACCTCCAAAACCACCACCAATAATTGAAGCAATTAATGGATATCTTTTAGGTAAAGCCACACCATAAAGCGCTGGCTCTGTGACACCCATTAATCCGGTGATACCATTTGCTGTGGCCAATTGTTTTTCAGATTGTTTTTGTGTTCTTAAACTAACGACTAGTACTGAAACCCCCATCGCAATATTCGATACCATAGCACCAGGTCCAAATATCCCTTCATAACCAAAAGCAGCCAGTTGCATAAATCCTAAAGGAGCCACACTATGATGCAAACCAAAAATAACCATTACCGGTAAGAATGCACCAATCAAGGTTGGAGGAAGCCATGGCCCATAATTTTGCATTGCTTCAAAACCATCTGCTAAATAATTCCCAGCGTAAGAACCAATAGGGCCTAGTATTAACAAGCCAATCAATCCAGTTACAAAAATAGTAATCATAGGGACAATCACTATTTTTACAGCATCTGGTGTAATCCTTCGAGCAAATCCTTCAATATACTTTTGGGCAAAAACAATTAATAAAATAGGAATAACAGAAGTTGAGTAAGTAGCTAACTCCATCGGTATTCCAAAGACACTAACAGCTTCCCCCTCTTCAACAAGAGCGCTAAAATTCGGATGTAACAAAATCCCTGCCAAAGCTACTGCTAAATAAGGACTACATTTCAATTTTGAAGCAGCTGTATATGCTAAGAATACTGGTAAGAAATAAAATACAGCATCCGCCATAAAATCAATAACGTAGTACGTTTGCGAATCACCAGAAACTACATTAAATAAAACAAGCAGGGCAAGTAATGCCTTTACCATCCCAGCTCCCGAAATTGCAGGGATAACCGGACTAAATGTCCCCGAAATAAAATCAATCAATCGATTAAACAAATTTCGATTATCTTCTTGAACTGGCTCTTCATCTAGATTTGGTGAAATAAATTTAGTTACTTCCTCGTATACTTGTTCTACATGAGTTCCAATAACAACTTGGAATTGGCCACCGCTTTCAATGACGTTAGCCACACCATCTAGATTTTTGATCCCTTCTTTATCTGCTTTACTATTGTCGTGTAAAACAAAACGCATCCGTGTTTGACAGTGCGCAAGTGTCTCTACATTTTCCGACCCACCAACTTTATCAGCAATTGATTTTGCTAAAGACTCGTATTTTTTACTCATCTTCTTTCTCCTCTCACTTAATTTACGATCATACTTTAGCATGTTGAGTTAGCGTTTCCAATACTTATAATGCAACGTGAAATGGGTTTCATTTTTTTTATATAAATAGTACAATTCATGAAATAAAATGAAATAAATAATTAAAATAAAATATCTTTGCTTTCTTTTACTAAAAATTTATCATCTAAAAAAGATCGTTTTGTTTTATGAAGAATAAAGAGTTGCCTACAAAAAAATACGGATAAGAGGCTTTTAATGAAAAAAGAATCTCATCCGCTTGACATTTTTATTTATCCCTAGTTATTTGAATTAGTGAACCGTATAACCGCCATCCACAGCTATACCTTGACCAATAATATAACTTGCGGCATCACTACATAAAAAGAGAACAACAGATGCAACCTCTTCTGGTTTTGCTAATCGGCCGGAAGGAATTTCTTTCATCAGTTCATTCATGGCATCATTTTCTGAATCCATCATTCTTCCAACCATTGGTGTTTCAATAATCCCAGGACAAACCGCATTGATTCGAATTCCTTTTTCAGCGTATTCCAACGCGCTGCTTTTCGTCAGTCCTAACACACCATGTTTGGATGCGTGATAAGCTGTACGCCCAGCAATCCCAACGATCCCTCCTAAGGAAGAACAATTAACAATAGCACCTTCCGTTTCTTGTTTTCTTAATTGTCGCAGCTCATATTTCATAGATAACCAGATACCACGCAAGTTGATATCCATCACACGATCATACTCTTCTTCTGTTAAATCAGCTGTATCAGTAATTGGACTTTGGATGCCTGCATTGTTATAGGCAAAATCCAACCTTCCAAACACTTCCACAGTTTTCTCAACCATCGCTGATACTTCATCCTCTTTAGAAACATCACACTGGATAGAAATGGCTTGATAACCTTTATCCACTAAGTCTTGTGCTTCTTTTTTTGGTTCATGTCTTCCAACTAAAGCCACGCTCGCTCCTGCTTCAGCAAATTGTTGCGCTGCAGCAAGTCCAATCCCTGTTCGAGCACCAGTTACAATAGCAACTTTACCTTCCATATTTGTCATAATACGTACACGCTCCTTTTATAAAATAAACGAGAGGTTTCATATCAACCTGACTTATTTACCCTATCACTTAAGGTTGGGATTAAATCAATAGGGGAAAACGTTTTTTTATAAATGAATAGATAAGAATATTTTATATCTATTCATTTATATACTTTCAATACATTGCGTTCCCCTTGGTAATGAGACCACCTTTAATTAAGACATCGTCATTTTTAATTCTTTAATTTTCCCATCTGTATCAAATTCATAATAGTCTGTTCCTTCTGAAGTAAGCACATTTTGATCAGACGTTGTAACAGTAGCTGACCAATGAGCCGATAATGTAGCGCCTTCATTGATTACCCAACTATGATTAACTTTTTCATTTTGTGTAAAAAAATCTTTAAAGAAGTCTTCGATAGATTTTTTCCCTCTAAAAATGTTTCCATCTGCTGTTACAATTGCTCCGCTATCACTAAACAGAGACACTATTTGTTCCAATGCTTCTAGCTGCTTATCCATTGAATCAAATAGTGAAAAATATCTATTAATGGTCTCCCTGTTGTTCATTTGTCACACTCCTTATATTATAAAAAATCTTATTTTGAATTGTTTTCATTTGAGCTCACTTAGTAAGTGAAGTCAAACAAATAGCAGATGTCGTTCATTTTTCCATCTGCTATTTATTCATATTCAACTGCCGATTTATTATAAATACACTACCGTATTTACTCTCGGTTATCCAAAGTTTCTTGTAGTAATTCGTCTACATTTTCAGCGTTTTCCTGATCAACATCTGATTCAAAAACAGTTATTACCTGTTCCAGATCTTCTTCTGTTAACCCAGCATTCAAGCCCATATCAAGATGCGATTGTAATTGAGAATCTACTCCACCCATATTTGCTAAAGCAGCAATGGTTGCTAATTCTCTTGTTTCATAATCTAAAACATCACGTGCAAAAATGTCACCAAACAAATGACCCTTTAAGAAATCATCCATAACTGGAGCAAAATCATATAACGGTCCTTCTACCGGCTCTCCTGCTAACTCTGTTTGTACTTCAGTCCCCATCTCAATGCTATTACTGTCTTCTGGAATTGGGCTTGCTTCAGGACCATCTTCATCTTCTATCCCTTCAGCTTCTCGTTCGTCTACTACATCCATTAGTAAATTAATGGCATTGATACTTCTTGGAAATCCAGCGTAAGCATAAAGCTGTACAAGTACTTCCTTGACTTCATTTATGGTTAAACCGGAATCTAACCCTTCATGAATGGCTTCTTCTAAAGAGTCCATTTCTCCTACCGCTGTGAATGCAGAAATCAAAGTGACTTGTTCTTGTTGTTCTGACCAGGAAGCATCTTCCCTTTGCTCTTCTTCATCGTTAGCCTGTCCTTTTTGATACTCTTCATCGCTAACATGCTCCATCCAATCAACATCTTCTCCATCTTCTTCACCAGTTAAAGCTAAATGGGACATAGTACTATCCGATGATGCTCCATGCCAGTGTCTAACGTTTGGCGGAAACCAAACAACATCTCCTTCACTGACTTCTTCAACAGGTCCCCCTTCTTCCTGGATCCAACCTGTTCCTTCTGTAATAACCAAGCGTTGACCTGTCGGATGAGTATGCCAAGCAGTACGAGCTCCCGGTTGAAATGTTACTAAGCCTCCACTGATTGGAGCATCTTCATTTGCTTCAAATAAAGGTTGTACTGTAACATCACCAGTAAAAGTCTCTTCATCTCCTTCAATAGGCGGTTGCGTACCATCTCTAGTAATCGTAGTCGACTGTTGCTCATCTTCTTGTCCTTCTGGAGTTGGTGCTGCAGCACTTGCTGTAGAAAATGGCAGAAGCATCAGCAAAAATGCGCTCATAACGGAAAAAATTATCGTTTTTTTCATTTACATCTCTCCTCTTCAAATAATTAACCTCTACAATTCAACGACAGGTTCTATTTATTGCTAGTTTTTCTGTAATCTCCCCCATTCTTTTTATTTTTCAATTTATACCCTACAAGATAAAGTCGACTTTAAGTCAATCTTTTTTGACTTTTCTGAATTTTTATAAAATAAATTTTAACAAAAGATCCGAATTTTATCTATTATTTGTAAGATTCGGATCTTTTTTCTCTTAACTACAGACTTCACGGGCAACCTATTAGCTGCCCATTAGCCTCCATATTCAAATCTATTTTCACTTAATATGAAGTCAAAAGATTTTCGATCGACAACGCCAACCATTTGGTCGCTATCATATAACTTTAGTAAAAGTCCTGCCATATCTTCGGCAGTATGATATTTTGAAAACCGCTCTTTATAATCAAAATCAGCAATATCGTTGGAAATTTCTCCAAATTCTGTCTCTGTGGCAGCTGGAGCCAACACTTTTGCTTGTAATGGTAACTGCTTATCTCGCAATTCTAAAGCGAGTGCCTCAGTAAAAGAGCTAACATAAAACTTCGTTGCGCCATAGGTTACAGCTGTTGGAATCATCTGATAACCACCGATAGAAGAAATATTAATCAATTGAGTCCCTGCTTGGTTACTATATTTTTGTACGTATAATAGCGATAGGACCGTCAACGATTCGACATTAAGTTGAATCATTTGGCGTGTTCGACTGATACTTTGTTCTGGCACAGAAGTATGATAACCAAAACCAGCATTATTTACCCAAGTTTCAATAAAATAATCATCAAATTGTTCAAATAAATTTTCCAAATGATCAATATCTGTCAAATCAAAGGGAGAAACAACAACATCTACACTAGGAAATTGTTTATTGATCTTATTTTTGAGTTCAGCTAATTTTTCTTCTCTTCTTGCAATCAAAATCAAATTTTTTCCTCTTTCAGCAAATGCAATAGCTGATGTATATCCTATACCTGAACTAGCTCCAGTAATAACTGTATATTTTTTCATATATACTCCTTCAGTATTCTATTTTTCGTCTTTCCTGTTAAAATTCACTTCGTGTTAATAATAAAATAAAAAGATAAAAAACAAGCCGAATACTCATTCATATATAAGTACTCGACTTGCTCAAAAACACTTATATTTTTATATTTGAAAAATGATTTCCTCTTTATGTCATTATAAAGATCAATTTGTAGGAGAAATAATCATTTCATTAAGAGTAACACTTTCATCTTCTGCAATAGCAAAAGCAATAGAACGAGCAATAGATTCTGGTGTTATAGCACTTTTATAAACTTCATCAAACACAGGTTTAACATCAGGATCAGTAATCGCATCTGTTAGCTCTGTATCAACAGCTCCTGGTGAGATAATAGTGGTGCGAAGATTTGTGCCCGCTTCTTGTTCTTCTTGACGTAAAGTCTCGGTAATTGCTCTGACTGCAAATTTAGTACCACTATAAACCGCGCCACCTGGATTCAACTGATGACCAGCAAGGGACGAAAGATTAATAACTTGTCCTGATTTTTGTTCACGCATTGTAGGTAATACAGCCGATATACCATACAATACACCTTTAATGTTAATATCGATCATTGCATCCCATTCATCAACTTTTCTCTTGTTCAAATAGGATTGAGGCATAATCCCTGCATTATTCACAAGTACATCAATTCGGCCATACTCTTTAATGGCAAGGTCCGCCAATGCATCGACATCTGCACGCGAGGTAACATCTGTCACTTGATAAACAGATTCTCCTCCTTCTTTTTCAATATCTTGGTTTATTGATTGTAAGCGGTCTTCTCTACGCGCTCCTAAAACTACTTTTGCTCCTTGTAAAGCAAGGTTTTTAGCTGTGACTTCTCCAATTCCACTAGAAGCCCCTGTAATAACGACTACTTTTCCTTTAATTCCAGACATATTATCTCTCCTTTATATTCGAATGAAAACTGCTAATTTTTACAGTCTATACCTCTGTTTTCTATGAAAACGAACTTATTTGAAAAAAGCAGGTTTATCTCCATCAGTATTAGGCTTGTTTACCCCTAGACTCTCTCCAATTTCTTGTTCGGGGTGTAGGATTAATTGAACAACTAACGCTGCTACACTTTTCCTTGATACTTCAGTACCTTTAAATGTTTCCCCTTTTCTAGTCGTCTCATAGTCAATTTCGTCATAGTTTGTTAACCATACAGGACGTAAAATGGTATAATCCACTGAGTTAGCCTCTTCGATAGCCTCGACAGATTCTCGATAAGGAACTAAAATACTTCCCATAACGCGCTTATTCCATTCTCCGAACTTTCCAGGGAGTTCGTCGTAAATTCCACCTGCACTGACAAAAATAAGCCGATCTACGCCAACTGAGTTCATGGCTTGCATAATATTATTTGCCTGCTCTTTTAAATCAGAGCCATCAAGGTTTGCATACACAATGTCTTGCCCGTGCATAGCCTCTTTCAAGGAGGCCATATTCAATACATCACCATCAATGACCGTTACACGTTCATCTGATGATAATTGCTGTAAACGACTAGATCGTCTTAAGAACAAAGTTAAGTGGATATCCGCTTGCTCATCAAGCAGCATATCTTCCACTTGTCTAGCAATTTGTCCATTCGCACCTAAAATTAATACATTTTTTGTCAATTTGATCCTCCTTACTTATTTCTTCTTTATATCTACTATTCGGATAGTTCTTTAAAAGTTGCTTGTCTTTGTGGTTCCAAGTCACGCGAAAGGGAAATCTTCCGTTCTATATTTTCATCATAATTTAAAGAAAATACTACAGCGTATAAAGCATTTAATATAAACATGATCGACTGCTCTGTTGTAAAATTAGTAATTTTAGAATAAAGTCTTTCCTTACTAGATATGTTAAGAACAACGGTTGAGTAATCTCGAAGATAGTTCTTTCCACCACTTGTAACCCCTATAATCGGGACCTGCTTTCGCAATAAATACTTAATAATGCTTGTCGGTTCACGCTCTGGATTATTCCCCGAATAAGAGATAACAATGGCACAATCTTTATCAGATAACGCCGTAGCTGTCGTACCTATTTCTCCAGAAGGAGCCACTATAGCAAATAGCCCTATAGCAAGCAACTTTCTTTTTAATAACTCTGCATAATAATTATTGGGACTCGTACCAAAAATTGTTACTGTTTTTGATTGAGAAATTAATTTTGCCGCTTTTTCTAAGTCCTCAATAACAACTAAATTTAAAGAATCTTGAATGCTTTGAATTTGTAAACTACTTAAGTGCTCTAATATTTGTATCGTTTTATCTGAAGAAGCAAAAGGAAAATTAGGATCTACGTCTTTAAAAGCACTATCATTTTGCTGCACGACCTCATGTGAAAAAGCGTACATAAATTCCTTCCAGCCAGAATAGCCTAATAATTTAGCAAAACGAGTTAAAGACGCTTTCGAAGTAAATGTTTCTTTTGCAATCCTATCCATACTATACTGATGAATATTATTTTTATCGCTTAAAAGAAACTCCCCGATCGTTCTTCTAGCATCACTATGCTGAACAACTACTTCTTCAATTTTTTGAAACAGGTACATAACATATAACCTTCTTATAATTTACTAGGCTGGTTGATTACTTGGACGAATGAGTACCTCACTAACAGCAACACCAGCAGGTTGTTCAACTGCATACACTACCGCATTAGCGACATCTTCTGGTTGCAAGCCAGTTCCTTCTCCTTCTGCAGCACTTTTTAGATTTTGCTCTAAATCTTTATCACCGACTGTATGAACTAATTCAGTATTAACTAAACCAGGAGAAACAATCGTTGAGCGAATACCATTTTCTCGCTCTTCTTGTCGAAGGCCTTCCATAATGGTTCGCACCGCAAATTTTGTACTATTGTACACAGCTGAACCTGGATAAACAACATGACCTGCCACAGAATCAGTCGAAATAATCAAACCATCTTTTTGTTCTTTCATATATGGCAAAGCAGCGCCAATTCCATATAAGACACCCATAATATTTATATCAAGCATCTGTTGCCATTTATCGTACTCTCTAGCTTCCAAGTTTCCTTGTGGCATAATACCAGCATTGTTGAAAAGCACGTCAATTCTTCCATAAGTATTTACAGCTAGATCTACAACAGATTGAACCTGTTCTTTATCTGTGACATCCGCTACCTTATAGATAATACTGCTTTCTTTTAATTCTTCAGCTAGTTCCTTCAAACGTTCTTCTCGACGAGCAGCAATAATTAACTTTGCGCCTTCGTTAGCTAATTTTCTCGTAGTAGCCGCGCCAATTCCACTAGAAGCGCCAATAATAACTACCACTTTGTCTTTAATATTGCTCATCTTAATTCCTCCAATTCAATAATACAATAAAATTATAAGACTTCAAGTTCACGTTAAGTCAAGTATGTGTCAAGTTTATTGAGGTTGAATAAAAAAACCGTCTTTTGGGGCAGACACGAAGTTATTTTCAACCTCACTTTCGTTCGGTTTGCCCTCATTATCTCTAACAAAAACAAGTTTTTATTAGAGATAATTCGGGGTCATTATTAATTGGTTTAATCCTTTGGCGAATTGGCCTAAAGGGGCACTTTTCGCTTTTCCTTCGCCCATTTGCCCTTTAAACGCACCTTCATGAGCTTGAAAATGAGGTTTTTTCTGTACCCAGCGTTTCATAGCTTGCCAACGCTTTTCTTGAGCGACGACGTCGTCCGGAAGGGCTTCGTATTGGTTCAACCAACCTTCAAATT
>NZ_AUIQ01000042.1 GCF_000423785.1 Tetragenococcus muriaticus DSM 15685
CATGCTTAAACGCGTAGACAGAACTACAGGAGGAAATAGCACAATCCCATGTGGATCCTTTCCACTGACTATTATATCTCAGGAACCACACAATATCGAAACAAGATCCCAAACGCCCTCCGCTCGTTCAAGAATCACGAGCTGCGCGGAGCTCCGCTCCTTGCCTTGGCGAGCAAAGCTCGCTTTAACAAAAGGGAAACATTGTGTTGCTTAAAGCTTTTATTGATTAATGTTATTTATTTTATTTTCAAAGAACCAGAATGTTTGCATCAGAGATGATGCTTATAAATATATTTTACGAGGAGGATCTATCATGGCAAGGCAAATGAAAGCTTTAAAACTGTTTTTTCGTAATGGCGAAACTTGGACGATCGATCGTCGGCATATCGGAGACTTGTGGATTAAACAAGTAACTACAAGCTACGGTAGAATTAATGGGAGTGATTTTGTAGAAATTCATCCATGCGCAGCTTTTAAGATGGAAGTTTATCAAGAAGGCGACCATGTTGCAACTTCTGACATTAACTTAGGCGGTCTTGAAATGGGGATGTTTTCTAGAGCATTGAAGTATCAAGATATTGAATATATGCAAATTCTTTATCAAAATGGAGAGCCAGATACGGTATATTTCCCGTATAAAGATAAAGATGAAGAAGGACTAGACAATGTTAACCAAACAACAAAAGTCAGCGAATCAACGCAAAATCTTTATATTGTGATTGACCCTAATAATACGGTGGATGATATTTATAGTGATTATTTAGCTTAATAACATCTATTTAGGGCCTGTGACATAAGTTCTTTTGATAGTAGAATAGCCGAACTATAGAGAGGTTGCTCCTGCGGTTACTCGTCGCAAATCCATAACGAGTAACAAATTTCCTCCAATATCGTTCGGCTGTTTTAACTTGATTTTACTTATGTCATAGGGCCGTTTCTTTGTTAAAAAATTTAGAAAAAGAGAACAATAATGGCCAATAAAAGAAAAAAGACAAGACCAAAAACAGTTAAAACGCTATTTGCTTCTTTACTATTTCTTATTGTATTTACAGCTACGGCTGGAAATGTTGATTTATCACGTATTGATTTAAGTGATTTTAGTTCTATTGTCGAGGCATTTGAAAACACAAATACTTTATCCGATTATCCACAATTAGATTCACTTCCAGAATATAATGGAGAAGAGGAAGTTGTCACTTTAAATGACAACCATCCTTTTTTTAGTGGAGAAGAATTGTCATTAAATGATGGTACATGGCAGGCTTTTTCTGATTTGGATACTATGAATCGTGTCGGGCAAGCAAATGCAATGTTACATAAAAAGATGATGCCAGAAAAAGAGCGTGGAGACATTGCGCAGGTTTATCCATCGGGTTGGAAACAAAAGAAAACTACAGAAGGTCAGTGGTTATATAATCGTTCTCATTTGATTGGTTTTCAACTAACAGGAGAAAATGACAATTGGAAAAATTTGTTTACAGGAACCCAACAGATGAATCAGGGCCCTATGAGAGAATATGAAGAAGAAGTAGCTACTTACTTAGAAGAATCTGATCATCATGTTCGTTACCGGGTGACGCCTTTATTTAAAGAGGATGAATTGGTGCCTAGGGGTGTTGAGATGGAAGCTCAAAGCGTTGAAGACGATCAGCTAGAATTTAATATTTATATATATAACGTGCAAGAAGGTTATCAAATTAATTACGAAACGGGCGCCTCAAAGAAAACCTCATAATGTTTTAGAAACTGAGATAAAAATTTTCCATGGATATGGGGAGAAAATTTTTATCTCAGTTTTTTATTTTTTGATTGATATATTACAAATAATATAAAATATAAATTGATAACAAACAATTGTTTGTTAAAAAAAGTTCATTATAAATGTTGATATAACAGTAATAGTTATTTCGCATCTTTTGCTTCCTTCTTTTTTAAATAACAAAGCTATTTTTGAAAGTATAAATTTTGTCATCTTTTTTTACTAAATTGTAATGAATTGTTACTTTTTTTTTACACATGAAATACGAAACAATGGTACATTATCAATTGTAAATTACAACACATCATATAGAAAGATTTTGGAGGATTATAAAAAATGAAAATGAGTAAAACTTTGTTATTTAGTACAGTATTAATGGCAGGAGCAACTTTAGCGGTTGGTACAAGCAATGCGAATGCAGATGAAGTTTATACTGTTCAATCAAACGATTCATTGTCAAAAATTTCAAACAAATTTGCAGGCGATAATAGTTTAATTAATCAAATTGCAGAAGACAACAATATCGAAAATGCAAACATCATCTTTGCTGGAACTCAATTGACTATTCCTACTGATGATTCTAATAGTAAAAAAGCACCAGTACAACAAGAAGAAAAGACAGAACAACCAGCTCAACAACGGGTTCAACAACAACAAGTTCAACAACCGGCTGCTGAAGAACAAGAGTCAAATTCTAACCAATCTTATTCAGGAGATTCCTCTTCTGCTAAAGAATGGATTGCACAAAGAGAATCTAGCGGTTCTTATTCTGCAACCAATGGTCGTTATATTGGTCGTTATCAATTAGATGCTTCTTACTTAAATGGAGACCACTCTCAAGCTAACCAAGAAAGAGTAGCTGATCAATATGTTAATGATCGTTATGGTTCTTGGGCTGGAGCGAAAACTTTCTGGCTATCAAATGGTTGGTACTAATTCATAAAACTAACGGGTAATAAATGGCTCTATCTTCGGATAGGGCTTTTTATTTTGCAAAAAAGTATTAATAAGTAAAAAACCTACCAAACAAGCAATAAATTAGCTGTTTAGTAGGTGGATACTTTTATTATTTCGTTTCACGATGTAACGTAACTTTTCTTTCACGTGGACAATATTTTCTTTTTTCCAAACGATCTGGATTGTTACGTCGATTTTTACTTGTTAAATAATTACGTTCTTTGCAAGAAGTGCATTCTAAAGTAATGTTAACTCGCATAGATTTTCCCTCCTATAATTCGTTATGCCAATTTTTGGCCTTAATTATCATATCATGTTTATAGATAAAATTCTAGATTTTTGTACAAAAATGTTAAGTAAGTTTGCTTGACACAAATTTTTCATATATGATTCGATTCGAAAATGATAGAATAGAATTATGTTGTTTTGAATAAATAGAAAATTTTTAACTGGAGTGTAAACAATGGATAAAGAGCTATTACGCCAAAGGGGATTGGAACGATTGAAATATCTAGCCAATCATTTAGATAAAAAACAAGAAAAAGAAAAACAAATTACTGCTTTGCTTTTTCATTCGCAATTATGGAAAGAAGCTAAAACAATTGCTATGGTACGTTCCCAATCTTTTGAATTTAATACACAACCCATTATGGACAAAGCGTTACAACAAGGAAAAAGAGTTACGATACCTAAAACTTTGTCGAATCGTCAACTAGAATTTTTTGAAGTGGATGAATATACAACGTATCAATTTTCTAATTTTGGCATTGAAGAGCCTCATAATGATAGCCTTATAAATAAAGAAAATATCGATTTGATGTTAGTGCCGGGGTTGATTTTTTCTAAGAAGGGGTATCGCATTGGTTTTGGCAAAGGATATTATGATCGTTTTTTGGCGGATTTTGAGGGAAAAACTTGTGGTTTAGCCTTTGCCGAACAATTGAATAACGATTGGCAACCAGAAAGTTTTGATCAGCCTGTTTCGCGAATCTATACAGATACTCTTGAAAGGAGCTTTGTTTATGGGTAATGTACGTCTTCGTCGTTGGCTTAATCAGCCGATTGTTACTTATTTATTTTTAGGTTTACAAACGCTGGTTTTTATCGTTGCTTACTTTTTTCCAGGTATGATTGAGTCTCAAGGGGCCATGTTTGGTCCTTTTGTAGTGTATTATTCTCAATATTGGCGGTTTATTACGCCTATATTTATTCATTTTGGGTTAATGCATTTTGCAGTAAATTCTGTTGTATTATATTTTATGGGAGCTCGTTTAGAAGCAATGTACGGGCATTTACGTTACTTCTTTATTTATCTTTTAAGCGGTATTTCCGGCAACTTACTAAGTTTTGCACTAAATGAAGCCGGTGTACAATCTGCTGGCTCTAGTACAGCATTATTTGGTTTATTTGGTGCTTTTGTGGTCTTAGGTATACATTATAAAAATAATTACGCCATTCAAGTGTTAGTACGACAATTCACTTTATTTATTGGAGTCAGTTTGCTTTTTAACTTAATTGATAGTTCTGTAGATATTTGGGGGCATATTGGTGGTTTACTTGGAGGTCTTCTTTTAGGGAATGTGTTTGGACTACCACAACGTTTACGCGATTATTCGATTCATATCCGTATTATTTCTGGCATTGGTTTTGCATTTTTGGTGGTCATTTGCTTGATATATGGTTTTAAAAAATATCAATTACTAGTATAATATTTAGGAAGTGTATATATGGAAAGTCTTTATGATGTACAGCAACTATTAAAACGTTTTGGTATTATTGTTTATGTGGGAAAACGGATCTACGATATCGAACTCATGAGTATTGAATTAAAAAAACTCTTTGAAGCTCGGTTAATCGATCAAGAGACCTATTTAAACGCTAAAAACATTTTAGTAAGAGAACATCGTATTGAAGAAAGTAGGGAGGATCAATAAGTGACTGATAAAAAAATTATGGGGATTGATCTAGGTGGTACAACCGTAAAGTTTGCTATTCTAACAAAAGATGGTGAAATTCAACAAAAATGGAGTATACAAACCAACATATTAGATGAGGGCGCGCACATTGTTCCAGATATTGTAGAGTCCATTAATCGTCATTTGCATTTATATAATATGAGCGCAGAAGACTTTCTTGGTATCGGCATGGGAACTCCTGGAAGTGTTGATCGAAACAAGGGAACTGTCGTTGGTGCTTATAATTTAAACTGGAAAACAACCCAACCGGTAAAAGAGCAAATTGAAAAAGGAACAGGTATTACATTTACACTGGATAATGATGCTAATGTCGCAGCTTTAGGTGAACGTTGGCAAGGTGCTGGGGATAATGCGTCTGATGTGGTATTTATCACACTAGGAACAGGCGTTGGCGGTGGTATTGTAATGGAAAATGAACTTTTACACGGAGCTGCTGGGTGTGCTGGTGAAATTGGGCATATTACGGTAGACCCTAATGGTTTTGAATGTACTTGTGGAAAAAAAGGATGCTTAGAAACAGTTGCTAGTGCTACAGGAATTGTTCGAGTAGCTCGTCAGCTTTCAGAAGAGTATGCGGGGCCTTCGACGTTAAAACAACGTTTAGATGACGGAGAGGAATTGACCAGTAAAGATATTTTTGAACTTGCTGAAGCAGAGGATCCATTTGCCTTAATGGTAGTGGACCATATTTGTTTTTATTTAGGACTAGCCTGTGGGAATATTGGGAACCTTTTGAATCCGTCGGCATTAATATTAGGTGGAGGTGTTTCGGCCGCTGGAGAGTTACTTCGTAGCAAGGTGTCAAATTATTTTAAACAATTTACTTTCCCTCAAGTAACCGAAAGTACACAAATAAAATTAGCGCAACTAGGAAACGATGCAGGAATTATTGGCGCAGCTTCACTAGCATTGAAATTAGAAAGGTGACAAATCATGAATTTTTTGCAAACTTTGACACTTATTTTAGCAGCTATTTTAATCGCTATAGGGGTTAATTGGTTATATTTTTATATTCAAGGAAGAAGATCGGCCACGATTATTGACCAAGAAACATTCCGCCAAGGGATGAGGAAAGCGCAAGTGATTGATGTTCGCGAGAAAAAAGAGTTTGACGGTAGCCATATTCTAGGGGCAAGAAATATTCCTTATACTTTATTAAATAACTCAATGGCATCTATTCGAAAGGACTTGCCTGTATACTTATATGATACAGGAAAATCATTAAGCGTGCGTGCAGCAAATAAGTTACGCAAAAACGGGTATACGGATATTTATATTTTAAAAGAAGGCTTTAATGGCTGGCAAGGGAAGAAAAAATCTAAAAAAACAGTATAAAAAAACAAGACCCTATCTGTAGTGACCGCTTAAAAAGTTCGTTTAAAGACTAACTTTGGGCGGGCTCATACAATTAGGTCTTGTTTTTTTATTTATCTAGCAAAGCTTTTGCGACGAGCTTTTTTGCGATTTGCTTCGATCATCGCTTCTTTTTCTTCGATTGGTTCGATCACTTGCTTTTTAACCGTTTTTACCAAGCAAGCAGTAGCGGCGGTTGTTGCTAAAGAGCCAACAATAAAACCAAAAGTAAATTTTTTCATTCATATTCACCTCATTTATTCATCTTTCTTTCATTATGAACGAAGTGGACAGATTTGAAAAGTAATATACCTAGATTTGTACAATAAACTTTTTGAGAAAGTTTATTAGATATTTTATAGTATATATATAATGTTTAAAAGTATTAGAAATAAACTTAAGGAGAAAGAACAACATGACAGTTTTAGTATTAGGCGGTGCTGGCTATATTGGCTCGCACGCTGTAGAGCAATTAATTCGAAAAGGATATGAGGTAGCTGTAATTGATAATTTGTTAACGGGCCATCAAGCAGCGCTTCATTCAGAAGCAACCTTTTATAAAGGAGACATTCGAGATCAAGAATTTGTACGTTCCATCTTTGCTAAAGAAAGTATCGAAGGAGTTATCCACTTCGCTGCCAGTTCATTAGTGGGCGAATCTGTTGAAAAGCCATTAAAATATTTCAATAATAATGTTTCAGGCACTGAAATTATACTAGAAGTGATGCAAGAATTTGGAGTAAAACATATTGTCTTTTCTTCAACAGCAGCGACATATGGCGAACCTGAAGAATATCCTATTACTGAAAAAACACCCACAAATCCCAAAAATCCTTATGGGGAAAGTAAACTGATGATGGAAAAAATGATGCGTTGGTGTGATGAAGCCTATGGGATAAAATTTGTCGCGTTACGTTATTTCAATGTAGCGGGTGCTAAGGCAGATGCGTCGATTGGTGAAGACCATCATCCTGAAACTCATTTGGTTCCTATTATTTTACAGGTAGCGCTTGGACAAAGGGAGCAATTAGCTATTTTTGGCGATGATTATAACACGGAAGATGGTACTTGTGTTCGAGATTATGTACATGTAGAAGATTTGATTGCGGCGCATATTTTAGCTTTAGAATACTTAAAAGCGGGGAATAATAGTGATGTTTTCAATTTAGGTAGCAATTCGGGTTATTCTGTTAAACAGATGTTAGAAGCAGCCAGACAAGTGACAAATAAAGAAATTCCAGCTCAAGTAGCGCCAAGGCGTGCAGGAGATCCTGCGACTTTAGTTGCTGCTAGTGATAAGGCCAAAACAATTTTAGGTTGGCAACCTCAATATACGAATATAAAAGAAATTATTGAAACAGCATGGAAGTGGCAAATAAACAATCCGCACGGTTACCAAGAAAAAGGAGATGTAAAAGATGCTTAGTCAAACAATTACTGATTTTGCAACATTAGCTATTGCTTCTGGTGGTTGGATGGAAATGGATCGTGTATACTTACAAAATCGCGTCTTGGGTATGATTGGTAAGACAAAATTGGAACCAACTGAAATTCGAAAGTCACCCAAAACCTCTTTACAACTAAAGGATGAATTGTTAGAAGCAGCGAAAACGAATCAGATGATAGGTTCTTCAAATTCAGAGCAAGAGGTTTTTGCTGCACAATTAATGGATTTTTTAACACCGCCACCTTCTGTGGTAAATGCGTTTTTTGCACAGTTTTATTCAAAAGATCCGCAGAGTGCTACTGATTACTTTTATCAACTATGTAAAAAAAATGATTCAGTTAAAACACGAAATATCGCTGAAAATATTGATTTTTCAGTTGAAACAGCATATGGAGAATTAGGTATTTCACTTAACGCGACAAAAGATAACGCATCAGTTTTTCATGAAGAAGCTCTTTCTGATAGTATTCCTAAGTGTCAGTTATGTATGGAAACTGAAGGGTATAAAGGCAGGAGTAACTTTCCGGCACGAACCAATCAACGAATTATCCGTATGAATTTAGATGGTGAATCTTGGGGATTTCATTATCTACCAGAAGGTTATTACAATGAACATTGTATTATCGCTTCAGAGCAACATCGTCCTTTAGAAATTACAAAGCGAACATTTGAACGTTTATTAAGAATTGTAGAAGTCCTACCTCATTATTTTATTGGTTCTAGTGCTGATTTAGGGAATGATAACGGCGCTTACCTCGCTCACGATCATTATCAAGGGGGACGCCAACATTTTGCTATAGAAAACGCGAATATGAAACAGTGCTTTTCTTTTACCGATTTTCCTAATGTTACTGTTGGAATCTTACAATGGCCATTATCTGTTCTTCGTTTACAAAGTGAAAATAAGGATGAAATTGCACAAGCAGCTTATAGGATTATGAATAAGTGGAAGGAATATTCGAATGAGGATTTAAGTATTTTTGCTTATTCAGCAGATGGAACTCCCCATCATACGGTTACTCCAATTGCTAGAAAAACGTCAACGGGATTTGAATTAGATATAGTTCTGCAAGATAATAATACTTCGGAGAAATATCCAGAAGGGATTTTCCATCCTCATAAAGAGGTGCAACATCTTAAAAAAGAAAATATAGGCTTAACTGAGGCTCAAGGTTTAGCGATATTGCCAGGTCATTTAGCAAATGATTTACAAGAAGTAATGCATTACCTTTTGGATGAAGAAAATGATATGGTTTTTGAACACAAGGACTGGGCTGATCAAATAAAAGCTAATCATAACGTAACAAAAGAAAACGCAGAAGAAGTTTTGCAAAAAGAAGTCGGTCAAGCATTTATTCAAGCTTTAGAAGACGCGAGTGTCTTTAAGCAAGATGAAAAAGGGCAAACTGGATTTGAACAATTTGTTGCTGCTTGTAACTTTAGTTAGGTAACATTGTGATATAAGTGAAATAAAACACCTAAACGATACTTGAAGAAGTTTGCTAGTTAATTGAAGCATATTTATGACAATTTCTTTATCGTTTAGGTGTTTTATATGCAATAAACTTATATTGCAATATTACTTTTCATTACATTTTCAAAGATCCTTCACTTAGCCCTGCAATAAAATACTTTTGTAAGGAAATAAAAAGAAGGATAATCGGGATAATGGCTAAGATCAAACCAGTTAATGCAAGCTCCCATTGAGTGGTGAATTCGCCAAAGAAAGAATATAATTCTAAGGGCAGCGTGCGCATTCCTTCTTGGTTAACAACTAATGAAGGAAGCAAGTAATCATTCCAAATTTTCATACCATTTAAAATGATAACGGTTACGGTCGTTGGCTTTAAAATAGGTAAAATGATACGAAAGAAAATAGCCATACGACTGGCACCGTCAATATTTGCTGCATCATCTAAATCTGTTGAAATGCTACGCATAGCTCCATAATAAAGATAAACGGATAAACTAACAGAAAAGCCGATATTCATAATTGTTAATCCTGTACGATTTAATAAATTTAGTTGCCCAAAGACATTGATTAGAGGGATCATGATTGCCTGGAAAGGGATTAACATGGTTACACCACAAAAGTAATAAATAAAGGTACTTAGTTTTGTATTACGACGGTGTAATACATAAGCAGCCATCGCACTAAATAATACAGTAAGTCCTACGCTAGCTACAGTAATAATAAGTGAATTGCCAAAACCAGAGAGGTAATTCATCGCTGTAAAAGAATTGGGATAATTTGCTAATGTGATTTCTTTTGGAATTCCGATCACATTAGATAAGATTTCAGTACGTGTTTTAAATGAATTAATAAAAATTAAAAAGAAAGGATACAGCCAGCTAAGCGATAATACAGTAGCTAGGAAAATGATGAGCCATTTGTTGAAATCCAATTGTTTTTTCATACGTCCATCTCCCGCTTTCTAGATAAGTACAATTGAAAGACTGTCACAATAGTTACAATGATAAAAAATAAGACGCCCTTTGTTTGGGCATAACCTTGGCTATATTCTTGAAAGGCCGTGTTATAAATGTTCATTGCTAACGTTTCTGTAGAACCAAACGGTCCGCCGTTTGTTAAGGTTAAGTTCAAATCATAAAGACGAAAAGCGTTTGTTAATGTGAGAAACAAACTGATAGTAAAGGCCGGGGCGACGGTAGGAAATTGGATGTACCAAAACATCTGCCAAGCATTTACGCCGTCCATCTTAGCCGAATCAATAACGGATGAGCTAATCGAAGTTAAAAACGAAATATAAATCAGCATGACATAGCCACTCATTTGCCAAACAAAAACAATGACTAAAGCCCAAAAACCTGAAACACTGGTGGCTAGCCAATTATCAAAAAAGGGGATGCCTGTAGCGCTTCCAATAGCAGAAAAGGCTTGTATAAAAATAAATTGCCAAATAAAACCTAAAATAACGCCACCTATTAGGTTAGGGATAAAAAAGGTTGTTCGTAAAAAAGTAGCAAATTTTCCTTTAATACTAGTAACAAGCAACCCTAAAGCTAAGCCAATAATATTCACTAAAAGAACGGAAATAATCGAAAACCAGAAGGTAACGCTTATGCTTTCTAGAAAACGTTGATCGCTAAACAGTTCTTTGTAATTTGTTAAACCGATAAAAGACATTGTTAACCCATTAGAATTGGTAAATGAAGTGTAAATTCCATAAATAAATGGTAGAACAATGACGAGCAGTAAACTAACTAAAACAGGGGCTAAAAAAAGCCAATAGGTTTTTTTCATGTTTTTGTAATGGTTCATAAAAATCATCTCCTGCAAAAGAGTCATAGATTAATCGACAGTTTGTACTTTTCTCATTTGTTCAAAATCTGCTGAAGTCCGTTTAGTGAATTCTTTCCAGCTAAGTTGTCCTGCTAAATATTTTTGAAAATTAGGAGCTAAAGAAGCTCGTAAAAATCCGTAGGGTTCTTGCTTATAAGTCATAGGTGCAGCTTGATCGTCTAAAACTTCTTGATATAGTTGACGGGAAACAGGCGCAGAAATTTCATTTATATCCACGTCTTTTGTAGGGGGAACTAATTGAAATTCGTCTGCAATAATTTTCTTTCCTTCTTCACTTGTATATAAAAATTCTAGAAAGTCGATCGCTGCTTGGACTTCTGGCTCATCTTTTGTTTTATTTACACCGATAACCCAATTTGAACCAGCTACATTTCTTCCTGGTAAATCATCGTCAGCAAAAACAGGTAAGATCCCTAACTTTTCTTGTACAAAGGAAGGATCCATATCATTGAGAGCTGGAACAATCCAATTTCCTTGATGGATCATAGCTACGTTATCATTGAAAAATAAGTCTTCTACCGAATGAGTATGCGTCATAGTAACCACAGGTTGTACGGTATGTTGGTTGATTAAGTCCGTGTAATCTTTCATTCGCTCGCCATTTTCCCAAGTTAGTTCTGTAGCGTTAAAGGCTGTATTATTATCATCGTCAAATTCAGAAGCTACAAAATTGGCGAAAAAATGATTAGCGATATTTTCATCTTCTCCCTCATAAGCAAATACTTCAGTAATGCCTAGTTCTTCCTTTTTATTGTCTAGAATTTCGACAGCTTGTTTAAAGTCAGCGAAGCTTTGAATTTCATTAGCCTCGATACCAGCTTGCGCAAAAATTTCACGATTATACATAAAGCCGAAGCCTTCAATTCCCATAGGCAATGCTAGTATGTGATCATTTAATGTACCAGCGCCTAATAGTTGGGGTAACATTTCCCTAGTAAGGTTTTGGTTGTCCATTTCAAGTAAGTAGTCTTTATAAAAATCAATGTCTGGTAAACCACCTAGCATCATCATTGTGGGAGCATTGCCGGAAGTAAATTTGGACAATAGGGCGGCGCCACCATCTCTAGAGGTAACAGTAGTAATAGTAACGTCAACATCAGGGTTTTCTTTTTCAAAAGCTTCGCCAACGTTACGTAATCCTTGAGCAATTTCGGATTTTTGATTAAAAAATTCGATTTCGATCTTTTGCTGATCATTTGAGTTATTAAAAAAGCTAAAACCACTTAAAAAAAGAAAAGTCACACCGAGAAAAACGCTAAATAGGACTTTTGGTATTGGTTTCATTTTCATTCTCATCCTCTCTATTCTTAATTTTTCGCTGGAGGTAGGCCACTTTGAAACTTTGATAAGAAAAATAATATATTCTATAGTTTTATATTACCCTAAAATCGCATTTGATAGCAATGAATGCGTTTAACTTACAAAATAAAATAACATATAAGTTTGGAAAAAGCTATTATAATGAATTTTAAAGATGTTGTTTTTTCTAACAGAGTGATTATTCAAAGGTTGAATATTATAGTGATCCAAATCTTGTTAAAACAAGTATCCTAGTTTCTTTTACTAATTCGTGATAAAATATGGAAAGATTTCAAAAGAAGGGGAAAGTGAATGAACGTACTTGCAATAGACACCTCGAACCAAACAATGGCTGTCGCTATTACACAAGATCAATTGATCTTAGGACAGATGCAAACAATGATAAGTAAAACACATAGTAAAACGTTAATGCCAGCCATCGATACCTTGATGAATAATGTTGGTCTATTGCCTGATCATTTGGACCGGATTGCTGTAGCCCAAGGACCAGGTTCTTACACAGGTTTGCGCATTGGTGTAACGACGGCTAAAACCTTAGCCGATACATTATCAGCTGAGTTAGTAGGCGTTTCTAGTTTAAAAGTTATTGCGGCTAATTGTATTAATGAAAAGGATTGGATTGTTCCGTTTTTTGACGCTCGCCGGAACAATGTCTATGCTGGTGTTTATCAATGGCGCAATCATGAATTAGTTAATGTGTTAGCGGACCAGCATCTTTCATTCGAGGAACTATCGAATTATTTAAAGGGTCATTCGTGTTACTTTGTTGGAGCAGATGTCCAAAAGTTTCAAGCAATGATTGAAGAGACGTTACCTTTAGCAAAAATAAATTCAATAGTTGAGTGGAATTATCCTAGTGGCGTAGTTCTTAGTCAGTTAGCTCAGAAAGAAGAGCCTGTAGCAAATATTCATCAATTTTTACCGAACTATTTGAAACGAGTAGAAGCTGAAGAAAAATGGTTACAAACCCATCAAAATGGAGCGAAAGATTATGTTGAAAAGATTTAGATCTGCATTTTCTGCTTTTCATCACAAAGAGCGCTATATGAGTCATGAGCAAGAAATTGCGGAAAAAAAGTATGTTGTACGTGAAATAACCTCAGAGGATATAAAAGATCTATTAAAATTAGAGCGGGAAGTTTATACTGGAGAAACTCCTTGGCCGCGTAGCGCTTTTTTAACAGAATTGCATTCGAGTTACAGTCATTTATATTTATGTGTCTTATACCAAAATAAAATCGTAGCTTTCATTGGTGGGCGTGTTTTTTTTGGTGATACACATATTACACATATAGCTGTGCATCCTGATTTTCAAAGATTAGGTATTGCCTCTTTTTTGTTGCAGGAAATAGAAGCTTTTGCATATCGTCAGCATTGTCAGACGCTTTCTTTAGAGGTACGTATCAGCAATATTGATGCGAAAAGGTTGTACAGAAAGTCCGGGTACGAGGCAAAAAAACGCTTGGCGAATTACTATAGAAAGGGTAATGAAGACGCCCTTTATATGGTAAAGAGGGTAGAATGATGCGTTTAGTCAATGAGTGCTTTTTTACCAGTGAGAAACTAGCGAATTTTTTATTTACTTTGTCTAATGAAAGTTATACATTTGGTTCGCCTTGGTCCAAAGAACAGTTCAAAATAGATATTGGCAGTGAACAAAGTGGTTATTTAATCCTTGAAGAAGAAAAGGTCGTGGCTTATCTTTGCTATCACCAGTTTTTAGATGAAATGGAAATTTTTAATTTTGCTATTTCTCCACAAGCGAAAAGAAAAGGCTACGGAAATTTTTTGCTTAATCGTTTAAATCAATTGGCTTTAGCGGAGCAGGTAGAACAAATTATTTTAGAAGTCCGCCTATCCAATAAGGCGGCTCAAGAATTATATTTAAAAAATGGTTTTGAAATAGTTTCTTCTCGGAAAAATTATTATATAAAGCCATGTGAAGATGCATTAGTAATGATAAAAAAAGTGAGGCCAGAACAAAAGAATGAGCGAATTGATATTAGGGATTGAAAGCAGTTGTGACGAGACAAGCGTCGCAGTTGTGAAAGATGGAAAGACGATTTTAAGTAATATTGTGGCATCGCAGATCAAAAGCCATCGACGTTTTGGCGGCGTGGTTCCGGAAGTGGCAAGTCGCCATCACGTGGAACAAATTACATATTGTATTGAAGAAGCTTTACAAGTAGCGGAAGTCCAAAAAGAAGATTTGACAGCTGTTGCTGTTACTTATGGCCCTGGTTTAGTGGGGGCTTTATTAATTGGAGTACAAGCTGCTAAAGCTTTTGCTTGGGCAAACCAATTGCCGTTAATACCAGTGAATCATATGGCAGGACACATTTATGCTGCTTGTTTTGAGCAAGACTTGCAATTTCCTTTATTAGCTTTAGTGGTCAGTGGAGGACATACTGAATTGGTTTACATGAAAGAAGATGCATCTTATGAAGTGATCGGCGAAACACGGGATGACGCTGCAGGAGAAGCATACGATAAAGTAGGCCGCGTGATGGGATTAAGCTACCCGGGAGGAAAAGAAATTGATCGTTTGGCTCACTTAGGAAAGGATCGGTATCAATTTCCTCGAGCTATGCTTCACGAAGATAATCTTGACTTTAGTTTTAGCGGTCTAAAAAGCGCATTTATTAATCTTGACCATAATGCAAAACAACGAGGCGAAACCCTGTCACAAGAAGATTTAGCGGCTAGCTTTCAAGCTAGCGTGGTAGAAGTCTTAGTTACTAAAACAATACGTGCTGCTAAGAACTATCCAGTTAAACAGTTGGTTGTTGCTGGCGGTGTAGCTGCAAATCAAGGTTTACGAGAAACGATGCAGCAAAAAGTAGAAGAACAATTATCAGAAACGAATCTGATTATTCCTTCTTTGCGTCTTTGTGGAGATAATGCTGCGATGATTGCAGCAGCAGGCCATGTCGAGTTTGCTCAAAATAAGTTAGCTAGCTTAGATCTTAATGCTTGTCCAAGTTTGAGTTTTTAAAGTTTAAATTGCATTTAAGAAACGGTGCAACTACTATAATCTAGAGTTGTTTTGAAAAACTTACCCTAGATTGGTATTTTCTAGAGTTACTATCTTATTTACACTCTAGTTTCTTCGTTTTCTAGAGCTACTTTGAGAAACTTACGCTAGTTTTGTTATAATCTAGAGCTACTTTGCCAATCTGACTCTAGTTTTCTTTCTTTCTAGAGCTACTTTTAAAAACGAGCTCTAGTTTTACGATTTATTTTGTTGCTCAATTGTTCACTATAAACATAACAGTTGAAAAAAGTGAAAAAATATTGTATACTACTCAAGGTGTCTGGAAAGGACCCAAATCCACATCTTTTCGTAATCTGCGAAGTGGTGCTGAAACATTTCAGTTCTTCAATGAGAGGATCGAATAAGAGAGGAAAATAAAACCACACGGAGGAATGAACATGGCAGTATTAAGTATGAAACAATTATTAGAATCCGGCGTACATTTTGGTCACCAAACACGCCGCTGGAATCCGAAGATGAGAAAATACATCTTCACTGAAAGAAACGGTATCTATATTATTGACTTGCAAAAAACAGTCAAATTAGTAGATGCAGCTTATGAATATATGAGAGGCGTTGCTGAAGAAGGTGGCGTTGCTTTATTCGTAGGAACGAAAAAACAAGCACAAGATTCAATTAAAGAAGAAGCAATCCGCGCTGGTCATTATTACGTTAACCACCGCTGGTTAGGCGGAACATTGACAAACTGGGAAACAATTCAAAAACGAGTTGCTCGTCTAAAAGATATTAATCGTATGGAAGAAGACGGCACATTTGAAGTCCTTCCTAAAAATGAAGTTGTTGGATTAAATAAAGAACGCGATCGTTTAGAAAAATTCATCGGCGGTATCGCTGATATGCCTAGAATTCCTGATGTTATTTACATTGTAGACCCTAGGAAAGAACGTATTGCTGTTAAAGAAGCTCAAAAATTGGATATTCCAATTGTTTCAATGGTCGATACAAACTGTGACCCTGATGAAATTGACGTAGTTATTCCTTCAAATGATGACGCAATCCGTGCCGTTAAATTGATTACACAAAAAATGGCAGACGCATTAATTGAAGGTAATCAAGGGGAAGATGAAGTAGAAGAAGAAGACTTCGAAGCAGATGAAAATACCGAAGAGGTAGCAGACACTCCTTCCATCGAAGAAATGGTGGATGTAGTTGAAGGAAATAATCAATCAGCTGAATAATGATTGAATAGCGGAGCTGTTTCAAAGGCTGGGCAAAAAGCTGCACTCTCCTTTGAAATAGCTTTTTTAAAAATGATGAGTGATGAATAAATACACCAGGAGGAATTACTAAATGGCAAATATTTCTGCAAAATTAGTTAAAGAACTACGCGACAAAACAGGCGTAGGTATGATGGACGCTAAAAAAGCATTAGTTGAAGTTGAAGGCGATATGGAAAAAGCAATTGATTCTTTACGTGAAAAGGGAACAGCTAAAGCAGCTAAAAAAAGTGAACGTGTAGCAGCAGAAGGCCTGTCTTCTGTAGCTATTCAAGGGAATACAGCAGCTATTGTAGAAGTCAATTCAGAAACCGATTTTGTTTCTAAAAATGATAAATTCCAAAACCTTGTGAAAGAGATTGCTGAAGTAGTTGCAAAAAATAAACCAGCAGATATGGATGAAGCAATGAAATTAGAAACTTCTAATGGAACCGTAGATTCTGCATTGGTCGATGCTACCCAAGTAATTGGCGAAAAGATCAGTTTCCGTCGTTTTGAAGTGCTTGAAAAAACAGACAATGATGCTTTTGGTTCTTATTTGCACATGGGAGGAAGTATTGCTGTTTTAACTGTGTTAGAGGGTACAACAGACGAATCAGTTGCTAAAAATATAGCAATGCATATAGCTGCTATCAATCCTCGCTATATAAACGAAGAACAAATACCTCAAGAAGAATTAGAACATGAAAAAGGTATTTTGACAGAACAAGCAGAAAGCGAAGGCAAACCTGCAAATATTGTTGAAAAAATTGTCGAAGGACGCTTAAATAAATTTAAAGCGGAAATTTGTTTAGTAGACCAATCTTACGTAAAAGACCCTGATATGACAGTTGGTAAATATATAGAAGATAACAATGCTTCAGTTAATAGATTTGTTCGCTATGAAGTAGGCGAAGGAATTGAAAAACAAGAAGAAAATTTTGCAGATGAAGTAATGAACCAAGCAAAACAATAATGATTGGTTCCTGAAAAATAGGAACGCATGAAAATGCGCTCCTATTTTTTATGAGTCCCTTTGTTTTAACATAAATAAGTTATTTTTTATTATTTAAAGAAATAATGGAAAAGTTCATTAATGTTTAATCAATTATAGAAAATTGCGAGCAAGTGGAATTTTCAACTGCGCAATTAAGTTGGATATGCTACAATAATAATAGAGGATTTACGGAGGAATCATGAGCATGGAACCAAAATATCAACGTGTGGTACTAAAACTAAGCGGAGAAGCATTAGCTGGCGAAGATGGTTTTGGCATTAATCCGCCAACGATCCAAAAAATCGCTCAAGAGCTAAAAAAAGTGTATGAGTTGAATGTTGAATTAGCTATTGTCGTTGGTGGTGGCAATATTTGGCGTGGGCAAATTGGTGCTCAAGTTGGAATGGAGAGAGCACAAGCCGATTATATGGGAATGCTAGCAACCGTGATGAACGCTTTGGCGTTACAAGATACTTTGGAAAATGTAGGAGTGTCTACACGAGTGCAAACATCGATTGAAATGCGTCAAGTGGCAGAACCCTATATTCGTCGTCGGGCGGAACGACACCTTGAAAAAGGGCGCGTCGTTATTTTTGCTGGAGGCACAGGAAACCCTTATTTCTCAACAGATTCTACAGCTGCTTTACGGGCCGCTGAAATTAATGCTGATGTAATTTTGATGGCTAAAAATGGTGTTGACGGGGTTTATTCAGCTGATCCTAAAGAAGATGGACAAGCAGTGAAGTTTGAAGAGCTAACGCACTTAGAGGTCATTTCAAAAGGATTACAAGTCATGGATTCGACCGCAAGTTCTTTAAGCATGGATAATGACATCCCAGTGGTGGTATTTAATTTAAATGCTTCAGGGAATATCCAACGCGCCGTTATGGGGGAAAACATCGGAACAACTGTAAAGGGGAAATAAATCATGGCAGATAAAGTTTTTCAACAAGCAAAAGAAGATATGCAAAAAGCCGCGGAAAATCTGCAAAGACAACTTGGTCACATTCGTGCAGGACGTGCGAATGCAAGTTTATTAGATCATGTAAACGTTACTTACTATGGGGTACCGACCCCGCTAAATCAATTAGCTTCTATTACTATTCCTGAAGCGCGAGTATTGATGATAAAACCATTTGATAAATCTACTTTGTCAGAAATTGAAAAAGCTATTTTAGCTTCAGATATCGGTATTACGCCAACAAATGATGGTTCTGTCGTACGTTTAGTGATTCCTCAACTAACAGAGGAACGACGCAAAGAATTAGCAAAAGAAGTTGGTAAAGAAGCGGAAACAGCGAAAGTTGCTGTTCGTAATACTCGTCGTGAAGCATTAGATGAATATAAAAAGCAAGAAAAAAATAGTGATATCACAGAAGATGATTTAAAAGCTGTTGAAAAAGATATCCAAGATTTAACAGATAAAAATATCCAAGATATAGAAAAAATTTCTTCTGACAAAGAAAATGAACTATTAGAAATGTAAATTTTTTAAACAGAACTGTAATGGTTCTGTTTTTTTATATGTGTGCCAGGCATGGCATTTATCTAGCTGGTGAAAGTCCAGTCGCAGGTAGTTACCGCCAAGCGTAGCGAGCCACAAGCTGAAATCAGTGATGATGGGGTGAAGGAAGTGGTGTCGCAAATCTTTCAAGCCTACGAACAGGAACTTGATGAGGCTAAATGGTGGACAAGGCTGCATATCAAGCTGAAGTCCAAAAGGTAAACGTAAAACCAAGACAGTAAATCAAGAGGTTATGGAGAGAAAGATAAATGTCTTACCCTGGGAGCTCTTACGGACGTTTGTGAACGAACGGTCGAAAAAGGTTTGTCGTAAGAAGTCAGCTGAGGCCATA
>NZ_AUIQ01000043.1 GCF_000423785.1 Tetragenococcus muriaticus DSM 15685
CTTACGCAAGGTATTGAACCGCCGTATACGGAACCGTACGTACGGTGGTGTGAGAGGTCGACTAGCCAATTAATGGCTAGTCACCTACTCGATTATTTTTTGATTTAATTACCCAAGAATAGCTAAATAAATTTCGTAAAGAAGAGGGGGTTAATTTTTGCACTCTTCATAATGCAAAAACTTGTATAGAATATTATGGTAAGGTTTGCAATAATTACAAACGTAGGAGGAAGTAGTAGCCATGGCATTAAACGTATCAGATTTAGAATTTAAACTTCTACAAATTTTAATAGACAAGGATCAATATCAGTCAATAAATACTATTGCAGAACAGTTAAATTTTTCAAGACGTTCAACTTATTATTACATGAAAAGCGTATCAGAAAAATTAATTCAAAATAAAATAGACCCTCCGAGAAATATTAAAGGACAAGGATACTATTTATCAGAACAAAGTAAGGAACAGTTAAATTTCATTTTTAGTACTGATAACAATAAAAATATTTATAGAAAACAAGAAAAAAAGTTTAGTGCTAAAGAACGACAAGCGATTACATTGATTTTAATGTTTGGGCTAAGTTCATATGCAACTATTTCGAAATTAGCAGAAATATTTAATGTTACGCGAAATACTATTGTGAATGATTTTAGTGTAATAAAAGGTAATTTATTGGAATATGATTTTTCTGTAATCGGTACTTCTACAGGACATCATTTTACTGGCAATGAATTTGCCATCAGAAATTATTTTCAAGAACACTTAGCGGAATTTCTTACTGGATTAAATAGTCTTTATAAAATGGAGAATTCTTCTGATTTATTGGACTTTAAAAATTTTTCTGAACTTATAGTAATGATAAAAGATTGGATGCATAAGGTTGAATTTCAAAGTTCTAGTTCTTTTTCAGATGACGCTATACGTAGTATGCAAAACTTTTACGCTTTGGTTTTGTTGCGTATTTTATCTAAGCATACTTTGTCTTTTCATTCATTAAATAAGCAAAAGGAAGGTTATGAAGAACTACAAGAGCGCAAAGAATTTGAAATGGCTGGGGATTTTTTAGCTCATATAGGGATAGATACTGAGGAATATAAAGAAGAAGTATTTTACTTAGAAAGTTTGTTACTCAGTAGCCAGTTAAAGGAAATTCGTTCTACTAATAACTTAGATATAAAAAAACAAGTGCAAAAGTCTACTAATCAAATAATTAATAATTTTAAGTATTTAGCCGAAGCTAATTTTAAAAATGAGAAGCAATTGAAAGATGAGCTCTATGTTCATATGTTATCGACGTATTATAGAGTTAAATTTAACCATCAATATAAAGATAGCGCTGTGTTATCTATTAAAGAAAACTATCCGGAAATTTATACTTATACAAGTATTTCAATAGATTCATTTGAAAAATTAACTTCTCAGCCGTTAAATGATAATGAGATTGGGCTAATTGCTATTTATTTTGGTGCTCATTTGTTAAATCAAGAAAGCAGATATTTAGAAATTTTACTTGTGTGTTCCTCAGGACTGGGCACTTCTCAGTTATTAAAAAATCAACTAGCTACGATATTTCCAGGCTGTATATTACGTGGACCAGTTACTAAGAGGGATTATGATAATTTTTCTGTAATTACTTCAGATGTTGTAATTTCTACGATTCCGCTTAAAGAGAAAGAAAAGCAGGTAGTTGTAGTTAACCCAGTTATGAATGAAGCCGAAGTTAGTCAATTAAGAAAGCAATTTATTTCTGATAATTTGATCAATGTAAATGGTATTGATAAACAATTTACAGCATTAATGGATGTTATTGCTGATAATACGAATATCATTAACGTAGATGCGTTAGAAAATGGGGTCAAGGAAGTGTTATCACGCTCACTAAATCCTCGTATACCATTGAAAGGAGGCTATCAGCCTTTGTTGAGTGAGTTATTAAATGAAGAAACTATACAGTTCTCTGAAAGTGAAGGCTTAAATTGGGAAAAAGCTATCCGATTGGCAGCAACACCATTAAAAAATAATGGAAACGTTGCAGATAGTTATATTGAAGCAATGATTGAAAATGTAAAAAAGAATGGCCCATATATTAATATTGGAGATCGAGTAGCGTTAGCACATGCTCGACCTGAACAAGGAGTGAAAGAACTAGGGATGGCTGTTTTAAAATTAAACAACCCAATTGATTTAATCGATCACGACCATCCTATACAGCTTATCTTCGTTTTGGCCGCTATTGATGATCAGTCTCATTTGAAAGCTTTATCAGAGTTAGCTAATATCTTGAATGATAAGAACAAATTACAATTACTTATAGACGCAAAAGATCCGTCTGATATACAACAATTAATTTTAGAAGGAGAAGATCAATGATGAAAATAGCAGCAGTATGTAGCTCAGGTTTGGGCTCAAGTTTTATGGTAGAAATGAATATGCAAGAGGTTTTAAATGATTTAGGAGTAGCTGATCAAGTTGAAGCGACCCATATGGATATGGGAGGAGCAGAAGTAAATGATGCAGATCAGTTTTTTGTAGGGAAAGATTTAGCAGATGCAGCTGCGGATCAATTCGGAGATAAAGTTACAGTTTTAAATAGTTTGATAGATAAAGATGAGCTTAGGGGAAAAATTAATTCGTTTTTACAAGAGCAAGGTATTTTGGACTAAGGGGGGTAAAAAGGCTATGCAAGCAACACTTAATGTCATTATAAGTATTGTTAGAACACCAGCTATCCTAGTTGCTTTAATTGCTGTATTGGGATTATCTCTTCAAAAGAAATCTATGTCAGATATTATTGGTGGAGGAATTAAAACATTTCTAGGTTTTCTGGTTTTAACTGGAGGAGCTGATCTTGTATCAGAGTCTTTAGAACCGTTAGGGAAAATGTTTATTCATACTTTCAATGTACAAGGTGTCGTTCCCAACAATGAGGCAGTTGTAGGCACATTGCTAGTCGAGTTTGGTACTGTTGCAGCATTGATTATGTTAGTAAGTATGATTGTAAACGCTCTTTTAGCTCGTTTTACTTACTTTAAATATATTTATCTATCTGGTCATGTAATGTTATATATGGCAGCAATGCTAGCAGTTCTTTTAGATGTTATCGGTTTTAGCGAGGTTACGGCAGTTCTTACTGGTGGTCTTATATTAGGAATGGCTAATACTGCTATGCCCGCTTTAGTCCAACCCTTTATGCGTGAAGTGACTCAAAGCGATACAGTAGCTTTAGCGCATACAGGAGATTTTGGTTATGCTGTTTCAGGGGTAATCGCTAAGTTTTTTGGGAATAAATCAAAAACAACAGAGGATTTAAATATACCGAAAAGTGTATCTTTTTTACGTGACTCAAACATTGCTATCACGCTAACTATGTCAATTATTTATGTGATTATGGTTTTATTTGCAGGACCTGACTATGTTAATGAAATGAGCGGTGGCCTTAATTATATTGTATTTGCTTTTGTTCAAGCAGGTACTTTTGCAGCTGGCGTTTATGTGATCTTATCGGGAGTTCGTTTAATTTTGAATCAAATAATTCCAGCGTTTAAAGGGATTTCACAAAGCTTAGTGCCGAACTCAGTACCAGCTTTAGATGCACCGGTTGTTTTCCCGTATGCACCTAATGCCGTTATTGTAGGTTTCTTCTCAAGTTTTGTAGGCGGTATTATTAGTATGTTAGCCATGGTTATTATGAACACTACGATTGTCATTCCTGGAGTAGTCGCTCATTTTATGTGTGGTGCAGCATCTGGTGTTATTGGTAATCAAGTTGGTGGCAGACGTGGTGCTGTATTAGGAGCGTTTATTCAAGGCATTGCTATAAGTTTTATTCCACTAGCATTGGTTCCAATGATGGGTGAAGCTGGTCTAGGTAATGCTACTTTTTCAGATTCAGACTTTGGCGTTGTTGGGTCATTAGTAGGTTATATAGGCAATGCTGGAGGTCAAGTTGCAGTAGTCATTACTACTCTAGTTGCTCTAGTACTTCTTTTCTGGGCTTCTCATTTGGTTAAAAACCGTTCCAAAAAAGTTAGTGAATAGAACGGGATGATAAAATAAGATTATAAAAAAACTGTTTACCATTTTCTTTGGTAAGCAGTTTTTTACTGAGTTTTCACTTTTTTGTAGTGGTATTTTCTTCTTCCTTTTTTGCAGGAGCTAGTTCTTCCATAACGGTTTGAGCTACTTTTTTAGGAAGGCCTGCTTCTTGCAATTCTTCTATAGTGGCTTGTTGGATTCCTTTAAGCGATTTGAACTTTTTCAATAGGTTCTTTTTTCGTTTAGGCCCTAGTCCTGTAACATCGTCAAGCTTAGAAGAAAAGCTATTTTTGCTGCGTAATTGACGATGGAAAGTAATAGCAAAACGGTGAACCTCATCTTGGATTCGTTGCAATAAGAAAAATTCGGTTGAACTGCGCTCTAGCGTTACCGGATGCAAGTCTTCTCCAAATAGCAATTCACTGGTTTTATGTTTGTCATCTTTAGCTAAACCAGCAATTGGGATATCTACCCCTAATTGATTTTCTAGGACGTCTTTTGCCACATCTACTTGGCCTTTACCACCGTCAATTAAAATCAAGTCAGGCAAGCTACTCCCTTCTTTTAACACCCGAGAGTAGCGACGATAAATCACTTCCCGCATAGAAGCGTAATCGTCAGGTCCATCTACTGTTTTAATTTTATATTTTCGATAATCTTTTTTAGATGGCTTACCGTCAATAAAGACAACCATTGCAGAAACAGGATCTGTTCCCATGGTATTTGAATTATCAAAAGCTTCAATTCGAACAGGAGTTGGCACATTTAAAGCTTGTCCTAGTTTTTCAACTGCTCCGACAGTTCGTTCTTGAGCTCGTTCGATTAGGTCAAATTTTTCTTTCAAGCTAACTTGCGCGTTTTTATTCGCAAGAGCGACTAGTTTCTTTTTTTGCCCTCGTTGAGGTTGTAAAACTTTTGTATCTAGCAATGCTTCTACGGCATTTTTATCAATATCATTCGGGATTAACACTTCTTTTGGAATAAAGTGTTCATTTTTTTGATAAAATTGTCCTACATAAGTTAAGAAGTCATCCATTTCTTCTTTATAGAATGGGAAAATCGAAGCATCGCGTTGAATCATTCTTCCTTGACGGATGAAAAACGCTTGGACACACATCCAGCCTTTGTCCACTGTATAACCGAAAACATCTTTATCTTTTAGATCAGTGGATGTCATTTTTTGTTGTGTCATAATCGTATCAATGGCATTGACTTGATCTCGCAATTCAGCTGCTTTTTCAAATTCCATATGCTTTGCAGCTTCATCCATTTGTACTTGTAAAGCTTGTTGGACATCTTTATAGCCACCATTAAAAAAATGTTTAATTTCTTTAACGATTTTAGTATAAACAGCTGGGTCCACATTGAAAGCATAAGGACACAGACATTGCCCTAAATGATAATATAAACAAGGTGTCTTTTGGTGGGGCCCACATTTACGTAACGGAAAGATGCGATCCAAAATTTTCTTTGTTTCATTAGCAGCGCCAATGTCTGGATAAGGACCGAAATACTCCGCTCCATCTTTTAACACTTTACGTGTAATCATTAATCGCGGATATTTTTCATTCGTTATTTTGATAAAAGGGTAAGTTTTATCATCTTTTAACATAATATTATATCTAGGTAAATTTTCTTTAATAAGATTATTTTCTAGTAATAATGCCTCAATATTTGATTCTGTGACGATATATTCAAAATCTGCAATTTCACTTACTAAATGTTCTGTTTTTGTATCGTGTCCGCCAGTAAAATACGAACGCACTCGATTTTTTAAAATTTTGGCTTTACCAATATATATAATTGTCCCAGTGTTATCTTTCATAATATAACAACCAGGTTGATCAGGAAGTATGGCTAATTTATTTTTTATTTGTTGATTCATTTCATCACCTTATTTAGGTTCACAAAAATAGTTCTCAAACCTTTTAGTTATTGAGAACTTATGTTCATTATAAGCGAAAACCGGGAAAAATTCAATCATCCTGCCTATTTAGCCCATTGTCTAGCTTTCTTTCTTCCTATTCTAAATAGTTATTTTTACAAATTGAGTTAGACGCTGCTTTATTTTGCGTATACAATAAAAGAGAGTACGTAATGAATTGGAGGTAGAAAAATGGAAGAGTTACGTGTATTAGTTTCTAATGGAATGTTGGGTTATGGTTTTCCTTTCGAAGATTTTGAACGCGGTATCAAAAGGCAACCTCACGCAATTGTTGTTGATGCCGGTTCGACAGATTCTGGTCCGCAAAAATTAGCTTTAGGAGAAATGACATGTCCTGAATCCGCTTATTATAAGGAGCTCTCGACCATGATACCAGCAGCTAAAAAGGCTGGGATTCCGTTAATTATAAGCTCAGCTGGGGGTGACGGAACGAATGAGCATGTGGACTTATTTGTCAAGATAGTCGAACAGATCGCAAATGAACAAGAATTGCCCCTTCAATTAGCTAAAATTTATAGTGATATCCCTAAAGATCAGCTCAATAGAGCTTTACAATCAGATAAAATAACAGAAATGCAAAATGTACCTCAGCTAACACAAGAAGAAATCGAACAAGCAACCGTAGTAACAGCCCAAATGGGGGCAGAACCTTATCTTTCTTTATTAGAAGGGGAAAATCAACCTGATGTGATTATTGGGGGACGTACGTATGATCCGGCGCCAACAGCTGCTTTAGGAATGTACTATGGTTTTGATCCAGCTTTGGCTTGGCATATGGGAAAAATTATTGAGTGTGGTGCAATTTGTTGTGTACCAGCAGAAAAAACGGTACTTGGTACTTTACGTCAAGATCATTTCTTAATTGAACCGATGAGTCTTCATGCAAAAGCGATGCCACATACCGTTGCAGCGCATACCATGTATGAAAAAAGTAGCGCTTTTCATTTGCCTGGACCAGGAGGGACATTAAATTTAGAAAACTGTGAATTTAAAGCAGAAAGCGATCGTGTGACGCGTGTTTCTGGAAGTCAATTTGTAAAAGGTGAAAATTACACGGTGAAATTAGAAGGAGCTAAAGTTGTTGGCTACCGTTCAATTACCGTTATGGGTGTGCGCGACCCTATTTTAATTGACCAAGTGGATGAAGCATTAACTTATGTTCGAGAACAAATAGAAAAAGAACTTCCTGAGGAATGTGCACAGTCACAAATTATTTTCCATTCGTATGGGAAAAACGCCATCATGAAAAATTTAGAAAGCTTAGCTAATGAAGTAGGTCATGAAATGTGTGTAATCGCAGAAGTAGCTGCACCAACACAAGAAATGGCCCAGTTAGTCGTCAATCGAATTCGTACAACATTATTACATTATGGTTATCCAGGACGCATAGCGACTTCTGGTAATATTGGGATACCATTTACGCCTTTAGAAATCCCTCTAGGTAAAGTTTGTCAATTTAATGTGTATCATTTATTAGAAATAGAAGATTCTGTAAAGCAATTTTCAGCATCAATTCAGGAGGTGGGAAAATGACTCAATTACGAGATTACGCACGTGTTATTTGTAGTAAAAATTCAGGCCCATTTGAGTTAACGTTTGATATTTTATTTGATAATTTGGAGGATTATGACCATTTCGTCGCCAGCGATGTTTTAACTAAAGAAAGTTTTGCTAAATTATATCAATTAAAAGTAAGCGATATTATTACTTTTGAACATGTAAAACCAGCTCGAGGGATTAAAATCACAATACCAAGACCGTGGTCTCAAGGATCGGTAGGAGAAAGTGATATGCATGGTTCGCAACAATACGCTAATCTTTTATCCATTGAAATCCCAGAGAAATAAAAAATGATAGAGTAGGCTGTTTAAAATTCATCAGCCTACTTTTTTATCCAAAAGGCGGTCAATCTTATTGTTGGTTTATGTTAAAATAAGGAAGACAAATGAAGAGAGAGAAAAAAGCATGCGAGATTTAACGTTAGGTCAGCTATACAATAAGATGCTAGATGAAATGGGACCACAAGGTTGGTGGCCGGCTGAAAGCAAAGTTGAAATTATATTGGGCGCGATCTTAGTGCAAAATACGAATTGGAAGAATGTTGAAAAATCGTTAACAAATATCAAAGCAATTACAGAATTTGCGCCTGAAAAAGTTAGTGAATTGAATAAAGAATATCTGATGTCATTGATTCTTCCGAGTGGATTTTATCAAAATAAAAGCAAGGCAATTATAGAAATCTTTCAGTGGCTAAAGAAATATCGTTTTGATTTAAAAAGAATGAAAGAGATCTATGGGGAACAGTTGCACTCGCAGCTACTTTTATTACATGGAATCGGAGAAGAAACGGCAGATGTTTTATTACTTTATGTTTTTGACGAAAAAGTGTTTATAGCAGATAAGTATACGCAAAAACTTTTTACTTTTTTACAGGTCGAAGGAATAAAGAATTATTCGTCATTAAAAAAGCTTGTTCCTGAGTTGTCTCATTTTACGCTTAATCAAGCGCAGGAGTTTCATGGGCTACTCGATGAGTTCGGAAAGGTTTATGTAAAAAACCAAGCCACTTTTACAGCTAGCTTTCTAGCTGGCTATCGATTGATTTTAACCAATAGAAAGTAGGGAAGCTATGAAAGAAGAAAATTGTACCTATTATTTAATGGGTACCGTCATCAAATTATGGATTCAACATGAGCAAGAAAATGAATTTCTGCCCGAAGCTGAGCGTCGGTTAATCGATTATGAAAAACGATTTAGTGCCAATGACGATGCTTCAGAATTAATGGTCATTAATCATCAAGCAGGAGTTGCGCCTGTCAAGGTAGATGAGGATTTATTTGAGCTGATTCAATTAGGAAAAAAACATAGTCTGCCTAAAACTAGTTTTTTAAATATTGCTATTGGCCCGTTGATTCAAGCTTGGCATATTGGGTTTGATAACGCTCATCGCCCATCGGATCAAACAATCCAATGGTTATTACAACGTATCAATCCTCAAGATATTTATATGAATGAAGGACATAGGACAGTTTTTTTAAAGAAAAAAGGCATGTCTCTTGATTTAGGAGCTATTGCTAAGGGCTACTTTGCTGATCAATTACTAGCTTATTTTAAAGAAAATCATGTTCACTCAGCATTAATTGATTTAGGAGGGAACGTATTAACTTATGGGGACGCTTCGAACCATGAAGATGGGTTGTGGCGTATTGGCATACAAAATCCTTTTTCAAAGCGAGGGGAGTTAGCGACAGTGCTGAAGGTAAAGAATCAATCTGTCGTGACCTCAGGGATTTACGAGCGAACGAATGAATTGAATGGAGAAACATTTCATCATATTTTCGATCAGGAAACTGGATACCCGCTTGAGACCAATGTGGCTAGCGTTACGATTGTTTCTGAAAAATCTGTCGATGGGGAAGTCTGGACGACTCGTTTATTTGGTAAACCAGCTAAAGAAATTATTGAGCTATTAAATAATATGGAAGAAATCGAAGGCGTGGTTATCACGAAAGAAGGGCAACTTTTCTATTCGAACGCTTTAGAATCTCAAGTAATACAATAATAACTTATTCCCTTTGACAAACAAAATTGTTGCGTAATAAATAGAATAAAGTTAGTATAGGAACAGAATAAATCGTGCGCGATTGAATGTCGCAACAAAGGAAGTGTTTAAATGGCAAAAAAATATGATGTCGTCATTATTGGGGCAGGGCCAGCTGGTATGACAGCAGCGCTTTATGCTTCCAGAGCAAACTTATCTGTTATGCTATTGGACCGTGGAATTTATGGCGGACAAATGAATAATACGGCGGAAATTGAAAATTACCCAGGATTTAAATCGATCTTAGGTCCTGATTTATCACAAGAAATGTATGATTCAGCGATTCAATTTGGTGCTGATTTTGGCTATGGGACAGTTAAGTCCGTGACGGATCAAGGAAATTATAAAACGATTGAAACAGATGCGGGTGATTATGAAACAAAGGTAGTTATTATTGCTACAGGGTCCAATTATAAGGACCTAGGAGTGCCTGGTGAAGAAGAATATCGTGGCCGCGGTGTTTCAAATTGTGCCGTTTGTGACGGGGCTTTTTTCCGTAACCAACATGTCGTCGTCATTGGTGGCGGTGATTCTGCAGTAGAAGAAGGAGAGTACTTAACACGTCTAGTGGATAAAGTTACAATTATTCATCGTCGTGATGAATTAAGAGCCCAACAAATCATCCAAAATCGCGCTTTTAAAAATGATAAAATTGATTTTATTTGGGATAGCAATGTCCAAGAGATTACTGGAGATGGCAATAAAGTTACTGGCGTTAAAGGTATCAATAATAAAACCGGTGAACCTTTTGCAGTAGACGCAGGAGGCACGTTTATTTACGTTGGTATTGAGCCAATGAGTGATCCCTTTAGATCTCTAAATATTACAGATAATGAGGGCTGGCTTATTACGAATGATGATATGGAAACTTCTATACCAGGAATTTTTGCTATAGGTGATATTCGTAAGAAAAACTTGCGTCAAGTAGTCACTGCGACAAGCGATGGGGGTATTGCTGGCCAAAACGCTTACCAATATATTACAGAATTAGAAGACAAAATCGAAGCAGCGAATGTGTAATCATAAAAACAAAGGGTGGCTTTAAATGGAACAAATGACAGATACAAGATTAGCTGACCAACTTTGTTTTTCAATTTATAATACGAATCGGCTTTTTGCGAAGTTTTATCAAAAAGCGTTAGAACCTTATCAATTGACTTATACACAATATATTGTGTTGTTAGCTCTTTGGGAGCAAGACTGCAAAACGCTTAGCGATTTAGCAAAAGAGTTGGAGCTAGCAAGTAACACACTGACGCCGCTGTTAAAACGCTTAGAGACGGCTGGTTGGTTAACTCGATGTCGTGCTGAAAATGATCAACGACAATTAATGATACAGTTGACTGAAAAAGGAAAAGAGCAAAAATCAGCTATTGAAAAACGTCTGGAGCAATGTATGAACGAACAAGTAGCAATCGATGTTGACCAGTATTATCGTATGTTACAAGATAATCAACGTTTGATGGAAGGTTTAAAGGATTATGTAGGCTCTTAACCAAGAAGCCAGCTTTTTAAGGGGAAGTGACTGTTTATGGCAACAATCTATGATTTTAAAGAAACCGAAATGAGTGGAACGACACTAAATTTAAGTGATTATAAAGGAAAAGTTGTCATTATTGTAAACACAGCAAGTAAGTGTGGTCTTGCGCCACAACTTGAAAGTCTGGAAAATTTGTATCAGAAATATCAACAAAATGGTTTAGAAGTATTGGGGTTGCCTTCAAATCAGTTTCGTCAAGAGTTGGATGATGATGAGCAGACCAATGATTATTGTAAAGTTCATTATGGTGTTACTTTTCCGATGACTAAACGAGTAGCAGTCAATGGTGATAAAGAAGATCCATTGTTTACTTATTTAAAAAAAGCGGCCGGTCATGGCAAAATTAAATGGAACTTTACTAAATTTTTGGTTGGGCGCTCTGGAGAAGTGATTAAACGTTATGCACCACAAACGAAACCAGAAAAAATGGAAGAAGCCATTGTTGAGGCATTAAAAGCAGAGTAATGGATTAAAAATAATAAATTTATGAAGGAGGACATTTATTATGAGTGTAAATGTAACAACAGATCAAACATTTGAACAAGATACAGCTAGCGGAGTAACTTTAACAGACTTTTGGGCAACTTGGTGTGGCCCATGTAAGATGCAATCACCAGCAATTGAACAGTTATCTGAAGAAATGGGTGACAAGGTAACCTTTAATAAAATGGATATTGATGAAAATCCAGAAACACCAAGTAAGTTTGGGATTATGAGTATTCCTACTTTATTGATAAAAAAAGATGGGGAAGTCGTTGATACTTTAGTCGGGTTTCATCCAAAAGAACAAGTAGAACAAGCTTTAGAACCCTATATTGGTTAAAAAAAGCGTCTGAGTAAATAAAATTTTACTTAGACGCTTTTTTTACCAAGGATTGTAAGGTTTGTTAACTTAATTTAGCTGTGTTAGATTGAAAGTGGAAGTTTTAGGAAAATGATATATAAATTATGAGAAGAATGAGGTGGGAATATGCAAAGCACGCAAATGTCTATGGATATCTTAGATCGCGCGCAAGAACGTCTTGTTGACACTTTGAATCAAATGGATATGCAACGAGCCAATACGATGCCTACGCCAATCATCAAGTCTGTTACTTGGCTTATTTGGCATACAGCAAGAGAGCTTGATCTTCAAATTTCAGAACTTAATGGCAGTGAACCTATGTGGACAAGCCAAGGATGGAATACGAAGTTCTCTTTAGATTTGCCAGACGATACGCAAGACTATATACACACACCTGAAGAAGCGGTTAAGGTGAAAGTAAATGATAGACAATTATTAGTTGATTATCTAGACGCTGCTGTTAAGATGACAAAATCTTATCTTGAACAGCTGAATGATGATGCGCTTGACGAAGTTATTGATAGAAATTGGACTCCTGTGGTTACTCGTCAGGCACGAATTGTTTCTATTATTGATGATGCTGACATGCATTCAGGACAAGCTGTTTATACAAGAAGATTAGTGATTGGCGAGTAGACATATACGTATAAAAAAAGTCCAGCACTCAAATCTGAGTACTGGGCTTTTTTATTATGGGCAATTATTTCAAATCTTGCCATTGCCAACTTTGTACTTCACTGATATCATCGCCATTTTCACGAATGTAATCATGATGATATTGCAACATTGCGTCCATTTTCTTAGCAAAGTCTTCTGATTTTTCAGGAGAAACAATCGTTGCAGCATCTTTTGCTAAATGGAAACGATCCAATTCATTTTTCACACGCATATCAAATGGTGTTGTGATATCGCCATTTTCACGATAACCATGAATACTTACATTGCGGTTGTGACGCGTGAAGAAAATATCACGAATTAATCCTTCATAACCATGGAAGGCAAATACGACGGGTTTATCTTTGGTAAACAACTTGTCGAAATCTTCATCGCTTAGACCACGTGGATCTACATCAGGATGACGTAATTTCAAAAGGTCTACCACGTTAATAAAGCGAATTTTTATTTCAGGAAATTGTTCATGTAATATCGAGATTGCTGCCAGAGATTCTAGGTTTGGCTCAGAACCAGCAGCTGCAAACACAATATCAGGTTCTTCTCCGTCATCTGTACTTGCCCACTCAATTTTTTTCGCTCCTTGATCGACAATTTCTTGTGCTTCTTCAGCAGAATAAAACTGTGGTCTTGGATGTTTGCTAGATGTAATCAAGTTAATGACGTCTTCCTCTTTAAAGGATTTATCCATGACTGCCATCAAGGAATTAGCATCTGCTGGCAAATATTCACGAATATGCTCTGGTTTTTTCTCAGCTAAATGCGTAATAACACCTGGATCTTGGTGAGTGTACCCATTATGATCTTGTTGGAATACCGTAGAAGACGAAATAATATTTAATGATGGATAAGGTTTACGCCAACTTTTTTCGCTAGCTTTACGAATCCATTTGAAATGTTGCGTTAACATGGAATCAACGATCCGCAAGAATGCTTCATAGCTGGCAAAAAATCCATGTCTACCTGTTAATACATAGCCTTCCAAGAAGCCTTCAGCTTGATGTTCAGATAATTGACCATCAATGACTCTTCCAACCGCAGATTGCCATTCATCTGATAGTTCTCTTGGTTCAACCCATTGGCGATTTGTCACCTTAAACATATTGTTTAGTCGGTTTGATTTTGTTTCGTCAGGACCAAAAGCACGGAAATTTGTCGGGTTATTTTCCATAATATCTGCTATAAAATCACCAAGGACCATCATGTCTTGATCGATATGTGCTCCGTGAGTGGAAGTATCCACCGCGTGTTTGCGCCAATCAGGCATATCTAATGATTTCGGATCAAGCCCTCCGTTTGTGATTGGGTTGACCGACATCCGTTGGTTTCCCTTAGGAGAAATTTCTTTAATTGAATCAATGATTTTACCATTTTCATCAAATAATTCTTCTGGGTCATAAGATTTCAACCATTCTTCCAAATCTTTGGCGTATTCCATGTGTTCAGCATCCACTGGAATAGGGACCTGATGAGCACGAAATGTTCCGGCAACTTGTTCTTTGTCCCAAGTTTCTGGGCCACTCCAACCTTTAGGCGTGCGGAAAATAATTACAGGCCAATGAGGCATTTTAACCTCTTCAGCTGATTTTTGACGAGCTTCTTGTTGGATCGATTGAATTTCTGTGATTACATTGTCCAATGTTTCCGCCATTAGTGGATGCATATTTTCAGGGTCATCACCTTCAACAAAATAAGGTTTCCAACCCATCCCTTCAAAATATTTTTTCAAGTCTTCATCACTTTTACGTGCTAAAATCGTTGGATTCGCAATTTTAGCTCCATTTAAATGTAAGATAGGCAAAATAGCGCCATCATTGACAGGGTTAATAAAATTGTTTGACATCCAACTAGCCGCTAATGGACCTGTTTCTGCTTCTCCGTCACCAATAACAGTAGCTGCGATAACATCTGGATTATCTAAAACAGCGCCGGCCGCATGGGACATGGAATAACCTAATTCGCCACCTTCATGAATAGAGCCTGGAGTTTCTGGAGCTGCGTGAGAACCCATGCCACCAGGAAAAGAAAATCGTTTAAATAACTTTTTCAATCCGGCTTCATCTTGTGTGATATCTGGATAAATTTCTGAATAACTGCCATCTATATAAGAGTTAGAAACCATTACTTGGCCACCATGTCCTGGTCCTTCAATATAGAACATATTCAAATCAAATTTATTGATTACACGATTTAAATGCGTATAAATAAAGTTTTGTCCAGCAATTGTTCCCCAGTGACCGATAGGATGAATTTTGATATCTTCTTTTTCAATTGGACGTCGTAGCAAAGGATTGTCTTTTAAGAAAATTTGTGCAACAGAGATGTAGTTTGCTGCACGCCACCATGCATGCATTCTTTCTAAATATTCTTTAGAATCAATATTTACTGACATATGGATACTCCCTTTTTTGGTATTTTTTACTTAAATACTTCCGTGAATAGTTTAACATGTATTTCCTTATATGTAAAGTTTCATGGTATTTAATGCAATAAAAAGAAAAAAAGATTAAACAAATGAACTTATTTTAGTTAATTTGAGCCGATAATGTCCATTCGACGGTTGAATGAACATTATAAAGGAGAAACGATGTCCATTCAGGTGCTGAACGAACATTAAAAATGGAAAGGAATGTTCATTCAGAGGGTGAACGAACATTAAAAGGAGAAAAGGATGTTCATTCGACTGCTGAATGGACATTATAAAAGAGAAATGATGTTCATTCGGGTATTGAACGGAAATTAAAAAGGAAAGGGAATGGTCATTCACTGATTCAAGAACAAAAAAATCCGTCCGGTAGACCCGAACGGATATAAACTAACTTTTCTCCAATGAATGAAAATAATCCATTTCATCTTCAAACCAATATTCAAATAAAATTCCTTTATTTTTACGAGTAGACATATGCCCCGCTCTTTTTGCCACAGGAAAATACTTGCTTAAAATAAAAGCCAGGTAACGAGGATTTATAGAGTCTCCAAAGAAAAGTTGTAACTCCTTTCTTTTTAATTCACGGTCATGAAATAAAACACCAAATTCGCAAATAGTGCGGGCACAAGCAGTTACTTTAGGTTCTCGATGACCGCAGGAACAAACAATGAAATTATGGTTTTCAGTTGTCTGGAATCCATGACAAGAACGACAACAAATCCCTTTTTTAAAATATTTGATATCTTCAATAGGAATCCTTTTTTGTGACTTAAAAGCCGGAACACAATAGCGTTGTAAAATGGCTTTCCAATTGTTAACAGCGCTCGTCGTTTGGTAAGTATTTAATTCGTATAGCCAATTAGGGATATCTTGATAAAATAATACTTTTTCAGCTACATTATCCATAATTTCAATTGTTGCGTCAGGATTCATAAAAGCTAACACGCCTTCAACCTTTAGAGGAAGATGATGTTGATCAAAAATATTTTGTACCACTCGTTGGGCCTTGCGAAGTTGTTCAAAGATATTTTTTAGTAAGATTTTCCCGTTTTTATACCAATCTTCGAAAATTCACTCCTGTTGAAATGAATTTATTCTTCTCAATAGTTTCTAGAATGCGTGACAAGGGTGACGAAACTGTAAGGTTTTCATTTGATCAATTAAAAGAATTAAGTGCATATAAACCTACAGCAAATAACCGATTTATTGACGATATTGAAAGTACTTATCAAAAAATTTTAGGCTTACGCTTTGGAAGGCGTAGTAAAGATGGGCTGCATCGTGAATTTTTTGTTATGTTTACCGAATTTGAGATAAACGGCCATGCTGATGATCCTTATGTTGATATTAAAATTTACCCCAAAGCTATAAAATTATTAAATGAGCTGGAAAGTTGGGTTCGTTATGCTTTATCAGAATTCAGAGATTTAAAAAGTAGCTACGCAAAAACCATGTTTCGGTTACTAAAACAATTTAGAACTACTGGGTACGCTTACTTTTCAGTTGCAGACTTTAACGAGCTATTAGATGTCCCTAAAAGCTATAAAAGTAGCAATATAAATCAATCCGTTTTAAAACCCATCAAAGAGGAACTTACGCCTCTTTTTAGAGGCCTAACGGTTAGAAAAAAATATGGTAAAGGCCGCGGAAAACCAGTGATTGGGTATTCTTTTACTTGGAAGTCTGAAAAGAAAAACGCTAATGACTTCTCACAAGGTCAATTTCAAGATGAACGTCAAAAACTCTTTAACATTCAGCATAATGGTGAATTAACAGAGCAGGAAAAATGGCGCGCCATTGACAAGGTTAAGGGGTTAACTTTAGGCTCTACTGAGAAACAAGCATTGGCTGATAAACAGGCCGAGCACGATAAAAAAATAAGAGATCAAGCAAGACAAGAAGCTCTTGCTGAACTCCAAAAGGGGTTTGGAAATCATGCCTAAAACTATTAAGGAACTTGCTGATGAGTTTGGTGCATCAAAACAAGCCATTAGGAAAAAAACTAGATGCAAACTTTAGTTGTTGTTAATTCGGGATATTTACTGTTAAAGCAACATTCATTGGTGGCAACAACCAGAACCAAATCAATTATAGTTTAGCTTGAAGATTGATACCTAAAGAAAACCAATCGACAAGCAAAACTTAAACTTGGTTGTCGATTGGTTTTCTTGTCGTTTTTAACTTATAATTTAAGGCGGATTAATTAGGCGGTGAAACTATTGGGCAAGACTATTCGGCAACTTTCAGAAGAATTTAAATTGTCAAAACAAGCTATTAATCAACGTATTAATAGCATTAATGGCTTTCGAAGCAAACACACTTACAAAGTTAAAAACCATCTAGAAATAGACAACCAAGGCGTTAAAATGCTTGCTAATTTTGACAAGCAAAAACGACAAGAACGACAACCAAATCGGCAAGCTGAAAACGACAAGGACAAAAATATTGATCAGATCTTGCTGAAGCAACTTGATGTTAAAGATCAACAAATTGCAAATTTACAACAAGCCTTAGATCAGCAGCAAAAATTACAGATAGCAACGGTTGCAGAGAACCATCGATTAAAAGAACACGTTCAGAAACTGAGTGACTTGTTTGAATCTTCTAGTGCTACTCATCAGCAACAATTAAACGACAAGGGCGATACCTTGACGAATAGTTCTAATACCAGTCACATCAAGGATAAAAACGACAATCAAAATGAAAATAAAGTTGCTGAATATGGTAATAGACAAAAGAAAACATTTAAGAACAACACCAATAATAGTTGGTGGCATTTTTGGTGACAATCGGTAGATTGTAAAATTAATCCGAACGCTGTTCGGACAAAAAAGATCAGCTTCCTTTAAAATGGTGTTTACCACAAACCCATCTTTTAGGAGCTGATCTTTTGTCTAGTATAACCTATTCGGAACGAATTAAAATCGAAACTTTTTGTGAGCTAGGGCTGTCCAATAGCCAAATGGCTGATCGGTTAAAGCAATCACCAGCTACCATTTTTTATGAATTGTCGCGATGTCAACCTTATCAGGCTAAATTGGCCCAAGCAGATGCTGAATATAAGCGGGCACGATGTGGCCGTAAGACTAAACTGAATGATAAATTAAAGCAAACCATTCTCAACCATTTACGTCTAAGCTGGTCACCAGGAATGATTGCTCACGAATTTAAACTAGCTACTAAATCTATTTATAATTGGCTAAACCAGGGGAGAATTGGTTTCTCCTTGAATGATCTACCTGAACATGGCGTACGCCAACGGCGTAACGTTGACCAACGATCCAAATATAATCAATCTTTGGGGCGATCAATTGAACAGCGTCCCATGATGATTAATCAACGTAA
>NZ_AUIQ01000044.1 GCF_000423785.1 Tetragenococcus muriaticus DSM 15685
AAGCCGTATCTTCTTCGCCACAGTGAAAACAGGCTTGTGGACGATAAGAAAGCTGACCATAAAAGACAAAACAAATGACGCCGTTAATGGCTTCTTTTTGGAAACAATCTTCTTCAAAAGTCAGATTTAAGTCTAGGATATCTAGGATTTCTTTAGTATAATGAGAGATGGACATCTTGAAACACTCCTTTGGATATTTGTTTGGTACCTTTATTCTACGGGTTTTCAAGGTGTCTGTTTTCTATTTTGCTCAGAAAATATAAAAAAACTCGTATGGGCTACAAGAAAATCATTCTTGTCTACCAACACTAGAAATTATAGAGCCGCAAAAATTTGATGGAATTCAGGTTGAACTTTTTTTAGACGAATAAATTTATTATTATGGCTTTCCAAAAAACAATGCTTACTACTCCCTGATGTAACAACTTGGTTTTTCTCGTTTATAATTTCGTAGGAAAAATCTAAGCGTGTCCCATTGTATTTAGTTACTGTGGGATCAATGCGTACTTGTTCTCCATAATGGATCATGCCTTTATATTGGCAATTTACTTCTAAAACAGGAACGATAATGCCAGCTTTTTCCAAATCTGGATAAGGAAGACGCAAATATTCTAATAAATCGACTCGAGCTTCTTCAAACCATCGAATATAATTTGAATGGTGAACAATTCCCATTTGATCTGTTTCATAATAGTGAGGCTTGCGGAAATAGCCTGAATACATATTCTCACCTTCTTTTTATTATAGTGTAAAATTTCTCTGGGTGAATTACAAGAAAGTAAATAGAAAACTTTCAGTAATAATATTGCCATAAAGCTTGACTTTTCAAGGTTTTTCTTGTAACTTAAAGCTAATAGAAGAAAGCCTGAGAAGGAACCGACATTTAGCGAAAACTTTTTAGAGAAAAACTATCTTGGCTGGAAATAGTTTAAGGGACTGCTATTTGTAAGACATTCCAGAGGCGAGCGAGCCAAAAGCCGTTCCGTTGAAGCGAGCGTTATTCGTCAAAGGAAAGCATATCTTTCAAAATTAGGTGGTACCGCGGTTGACTCGCCCTTGTAAAAAACAAGGGTATTTTTTTGTTTGTTTTTATTTGCGGTATGAGTTTAGGAGGAAAAACCATGAGTTATCAACGCCCTAAGGGCACAAACGATATTTTGCCTGGCGAATCTGAGAAGTGGCAATTTATCGAAGATACAGCACGTATATTATTCAATGATTATCAATATCAGGAAATTCGTACGCCTTCATTTGAACATTATGAGGTTATTTCGAGAAGTGTAGGTGGAACAACGGATATTGTTTCCAAAGAAATGTATGATTTTTATGATAAAGGTGGTCGGCATATTACATTACGTCCAGAAGGAACGGCACCTATTGTACGAGCTTATGTTGAGCACAAACTATACGGCCCTGAGTATGATACACCTTATAAAGTGTTTTATATGGGACCTATGTTTCGTTATGAACGACCACAAAAGGGTCGGTTACGCCAATTTCATCAAATAGGTGTAGAAGCTTTTGGGTCAGATAATCCAGCAACAGATGTAGAAACAATGGTTATGGCATTGGAATACTTTAAACAGTTAGGTATTCGCCAATTACGTTTAGCTATCAATACATTAGGGGATGAAGAAACTAGGAAAAACTATCGAAAAGCTCTTGTGAGTTACTTTTCTGCTCATGAAGGTCAGTTAAGTGAAGATTCACGTAGACGTCTACATGAGAATCCATTACGTATTTTAGATAGTAAGGATACAGCAGATCAAAAAATTGTAGTTGATGCCCCATCAATTTTGGACTATTTAAGTAAAGAGGCTCAAGAGCACTTTACACAAGTAACAACGATGTTGGATGCTTTAGAAGTTTCTTATGAAATTGAGCCTACGATGGTGCGTGGACTGGACTATTACACGCACACCATTTTTGAAATTATGAATGATAACCCGCAACTAGGAGCACAATCCACGATTTGTGCAGGAGGACGTTATGATCAATTAGTGGAAGAATTGGGAGGGCCCGCTACTCCAGGATTTGGCTTTGCTATTGGCATTGAACGATTATTATTGATACTTGAAAATGAAAATGTGGCCTTACCTGCAGCACATCGATTGGATGCCTATGTTGTTAATATTGGTTCTGCCACAAATGTTGAAGCTCTGAAAGTTACCCAAGCCATTCGTCACGCAGGTTTTTCTGCTAATCGCGATGTGATGGGGCGTAAAGCAAAAGCGCAATTTAAGTCAGCTGACAAGGAAGGTGCTAAACTTGTTCTTACTTTGGGCGATGAGGAATTAAGTGCCGGCATGATTAATGTAAAATCAATGGAAACAGGAGAAGAGAAACGTCTAGAATTGTCTTCCATTTATAATAATTTTACGCAAATTTTTGATGAAATGAGTTAAAGGAGAAAAAAGATGGGAAATAGAACAGTTTACTGTGGTCTAGTGTCTAAAGAAGTTTTAGAGCAGACGGTTACCTTACAAGGATGGGTACAAAAAAGAAGAGACTTAGGTGGTGTGATTTTTATTGATCTGCGCGACCGAGAAGGCATTGTTCAAGTGGTGTTTAACCCGAAAAATTCACAAGAAGCTTGGGAAATTGCAGATACTTGTCGTAGTGAATATGTATTAGAAGTGACAGGGGTTGTAAAAAAACGTGATGAAGAAGCGATCAACCCGAATATGAGAACAGGCGAATTTGAAGTAATGGCAAGTAATATTACAATCTTAAATACGTCGAAAACACCTCCTTTTTCAATCGAAGAAGATACCAAAGCTGGTGATGATATTCGATTGAAATACCGTTACTTAGATTTACGTCGCAGCAATATGACACAAAATTTGATGTTACGTGCTAAAGTAACACAAACGATCCGACGTTATTTAGACAATCAGGACTTTTTGGATATTGAAACGCCCTTTTTAGAAAAGTCGACCCCAGAAGGAGCTCGTGACTATTTAGTTCCTTCTCGTATACATCCAGGTCACTTTTATGCTTTGCCGCAGTCTCCACAAATTTTCAAGCAATTGTTGATGAATGCAGGTTTTGACCGGTATTATCAAATTGTGCGCTGCTTTAGAGACGAAGATTTACGAGGAGACCGACAACCAGAATTTACCCAAGTGGATATCGAAGCTTCCTTTTTAACACCTGAAGATATTCAAGAATACACAGAACAAATGTTGGCCCAGGTGATGAAAGTGGCAAGAGGAATTGATATTCCTCTTCCTTTCCCTAAAATGACTTGGGATGAAGCTATGAACCGTTTTGGTAGTGATAAACCAGATACGCGTTTTGCCATGGAATTAATTGATTTATCGGATGTGGTCAAAGATGTTGATTTTAAAGTCTTCCAAATGGCTTTGCAAAATGGGGGGACAGTAAAAGCGTTAAACGCCAAAGGAGCTGCTGACAAGTATTCACGTAAAGATATGGATCATTTAGCTCAATACGCAAGTCAGTTTGGTGCCAAAGGTTTAGCCTGGTTAAAAGTAGAAGAGGATGGTCTTAAAGGACCGATTGCGAAGTTTTTAACTCCAGTAGCGGATGCGCTTATTGCTAAAACTAATGCAGAAGTTGGCGATCTGATTATGTTTGGTGCTGATTCTTTTGAAGTGGTTACGGCAACACTAGGAGCACTTCGTACCCATTTAGCGAAAGAGTTAGATTTAATTGATTCTTCCAAATTTAACTTTTTATGGGTTGTTGATTGGCCGCAATTTGAATATGATCAAGAAGAAGGGCGATATGTATCTGCACACCACCCGTTTACAATGCCAAAAGAAGAAGATATTCCTTATTTACAAACAGATCCAGCAAAAGTTTATGCCCAAGCTTATGACGTGGTATTAAATGGTTATGAGTTAGGCGGAGGCTCACTACGGATTCATACTAGACAATTGCAAGAACAAGTTCTAAGAACACTAGGTTTTACTCAAGAAATGATGAATGAACAATTTGATTTCCTACTAGAAGCTTTAGATTATGGATTCCCACCTCATGGCGGCATTGCGTTAGGATTGGATCGTTTGGTTATGCTCGTAGCCGGAGAAGAGAATATTCGAGAAGTGATGGCTTTTCCTAAAAACGGCAAAGCGATAGATCCTATGACTCAGGCCCCAGGTACTGTTTCGCCGCTGCAGCTATATGAATTAAATATTGATGTAACAGAGACAGAAGAATAAGATGAATCGAATAAGGAAGTGGCAAATAAGGATGTATTGCCTTTATCCTTATTCGAATTTTTTGTTATAATGCAATAAATAACAAAATGAGGGAAGAATCCAGTGAAAAATGTTTGGAAAGAAATCACACATTCAGATTACATTAATCGACTTTCTTTTTCGCTTGTTTACGCTTTGTTAGCTTCGGTGGCTTTAAATTTTTTCTATGAGCCGGGAAATATTTATGCTAGTGGGGCAACAGGGGTTGCGCAAATCATCTCTACACTTTTTCAACAAGTTTTACGAATTGATCTATCTATTGCTTGGGCTTTGTTCTTACTCAATCTTCCTTTATTTGTATTAGGATGGCTTAAAATCAGTCGCCGTTTTACGATTTTTACTGGAATTACGGTAGGTTTAACTTCTTTATTTATGGAATTAATTCCGACGGAAGTGTTGACTACGGACCCTATTATTTGTGCCATTTTTGGTGGTGTCTTAACTGGAGCGGGGATAGGTTATGCCTTTAAAAATGGTTTATCTTCTGGCGGATTAGATTTTATTACGATTTATCTTCGTAAGAAAACTGGAAGAGATGTCGGTTCCCTTGCTATCATATTTAATGGGATGATTATGTTTGCGGCAGGTATATTATTCGGATGGCAGTACGCTTTATATAGCGCTTTGTCGATATTTATCAGTGGAAAAGTGACCGATGTGGTTTATACAAAACAAAAGAAAATACAAGTGATGATTATTACTCAACGCCCAGAAGCGGTTATGACGTCTTTACAAAAACGCTTACGCCGAGGAATTACTATTATAAATGACGCTCAAGGGGCCTATACTAAGGAAAAAGAAACAGTGCTATTTACTGTTATTACTCGTTATGAAATGCCAATATTGCGTGAGGGAATGAGTGAATCAGATAATAAGGCTTTTGTTAGTATTGTAGAAAATGTTCAAATCTTAGGGAACTTTTATGAAGAAGAATTATAGTTTCTTTTTTAGATAAAAATAAATTTAATTTTTTATAAGAAATAGGCGGCAGATTGCTTTTATGCATTTTTTTTGATTAGATAAAACATGATATGATGGTGTAGATTGAGTATAAGAAGGTACGAAAAATATGGAGAAGAAAAGAATTAAAAATAGTCGCTATATTACAGGAATTGATGGGATCCGTACATTAGCAGTCATTGGAGTTATTTTTTATCATTTGATGCCATCAGCGTTGCCCGGAGGCTATTTAGGAGTTCCTATCCTTCTTGTTATCTCCGGTTACTTGGTTACAGATTTGTTGCGGCAAGAGTGGCAGCAAAATGATAAAATTAGTGTCTTGAAGTTTTATACTCGACGCTTAAAAAGACTATATCCGTCTTTAGTTACAGTGTTGGTTGTTTCAACTGCGTACATAACGTTGTTTCAGCGTAACTTATTAAATAATTTACGTGGCTCTGTTGTGAGCAGCCTGTTATATGTAAATAATTGGTGGCAAATTGATCATGGTCTTTCCTATTTTGATCGTTTTGGTAACGAGTCTCCTTTTACCCATCTATGGACCATGGCGGTAGAAGGGCAAAATTATTTGATTTGGCCTATCCTTTTTATTTTGTTAGTGAAGTTTGTTAAACGTAAAGATCGAATTTTTTATATTTTATCTATTGGAGCGCTTCTATCAGCGATTGGAATGGCCATTGGTTTTACCCCGGGAGAGGATCCAACCAGAGTTTACTATGGAACAGATACACGTATTTTTTCGATCCTTATTGGGAATGCTTTGGCATTTGTTTGGCCTAGTACTCGTTTGAAAGAACAAATCCCAAATAGTGCTAAAAGGATATTAAATATTACAGGTGTATCTTCGTTACTCTTATTAGTTCTTGCGTATGTTTTTATGGACGATCGTTTTAGTTTTCCCTATTACGGAGGCATATATTTAGTTAGCTTGGTCACAGCTGTCTTAGTTGCTGTTACGGCCCATCCTGGGGCAAGTATAAACCGCTGGCTGACAAACCCCGTCTTTAGTTATTTAGGTAAACGCAGTTATGGGATTTATTTATACCAGTTTCCTGTAATGATTCTTTATGAAGCGCAAATTAATGTGGCTAATAATGTTTGGCTGCACGTATTTATCGAATTGGGATTAATTCTATTATGTAGTGAATTATCTTACCGTTTTATTGAAGACCCGTTAAGAAAATTTGATTATAAAAAGTCTTGGCAAAAGATCAAAAATTGGTTTTATATGCCTTTGCTTAGTAAACAAAAAGCTGTAGGTATTGCCAGCTTTGTTGTCGTTGCCATTGCTTCGATTGGTGTTACCATAGCTCCTAATGATGCTGTGAATGCAAACCAAGCAGAATTTCAAGCTGAAATTCAAGAAAATAGAAAAGCAGCGCAAGAGAGTAAAAATGAAGAGGAGCAGGCAGAAGAAGACAGCGAAGCAGAACAAGGACAAGAGAATGCATCGGATGAAAACATCTTACAAACATTTAGTACAGATACAGATCACGTGATGGAGAAATATGACTTAACAGAAAACCAAGTAGATCGTGCACGTAATACGGATCTTACAGCTTTTGGAGATTCTGTTTTGTTGGGTTCAACCCAAAATATTCAAGAAGTCTTTCCAGATGCTATCATTGATGCGGATGTGGGACGTCAACTGTATGATAGCGTAGAACTTTTACAAGAGTTAAAGGATGATGGAGATCTTCAAGAAAATGTTGTATTAGCACTTGGAAGTAATGGTTATGCCGATGAGGATCAATTTGATGACTTGATGGATGTTATTGGGGATCGAAACGTTTATTTAATGAATGTTCGTGTGCCAACACAACGTTGGCAGAACGCAAATAATGAATTATTCCAAAAGATGGAAGACAAGTACCAACGCGTTACCTTAATTGATTGGTATAGTTTAAGTAATGAAAATAATCAATGGTTCCGTGAAGACCAAGTTCATCCTACCGATGTTGGTCGAGTAGAGTATACTTCATTATTAGCAAAGGAAATATTGGAATAGCATATGGATAGAGGTTAGTATCATAATACGAATAGCCCCTTATAACTTGTGTAACTACAAGTTATAAGGGGCTATTTTTATGCGATCAAACAGAGATAATGGTCTTTTTTCATAAAAATAAAAAATTTTTTATTTAAAAAAAAGAAATTGGAAAAAAATGCGTACTTTATAGTGAAAGGAGGAAAAGATGACAATTGAAGAACTGTCTTGCGTACTTTATAGTGAAAGGAGGAAAAGATGACAATTGAAGAACTGTCTGATGAATTAATTTCTTATGGAAGTTTGCAAAAAATGCAAGATATGTATTTATATCTATTGGCGAAACGAACTACCATCTATTTTCGGAAAAATGCGCAAATGTTTAAGTATAAGGAAATTTCAGCTGAGCAAGCCCAACAGTTAGTATTGCGTTTTAAATACCTAGGTGAAATGGATGTGGGAGAAAAAAGAAAAGCCCAACTTGGGGCGATTAGTTACTTGCTAAAAGGGCAGACACAAAGGTTGCGTTTATCAACGGTAGGGGATTACCAAGGGAATGAAAGTTTAGTGATTCGTTTTTTATATAACTTAAATCAAGAAAAGCCAGCGTATTTCATTGCAAAAGACGCAGAACTCATTCAGCAAAAAATTCAAGAAGAAAGAGGGCTGTACCTTTTTAGCGGGCCTACTGGATCGGGAAAAACAACATTGATGTATCACATTGCTCAGCATACAAAAGGACAAGTAATTACGATTGAAGATCCGGTGGAAATCGAAGAACCACATTTTTTACAATTGCAGACAAATGAAAAAATTCAACAGACTTACGACCAATTAATTAAATTATCATTGCGACATCGCCCAGATTTATTGATTATTGGTGAAATTCGTGATCAGTTAACAGCTAAAGCAGCTATTCGCGCAGCATTAACTGGTCACACAGTATTAGCAACTGTTCATGCCAAGGGAGTAACTGAAACAAAAAGTCGTCTACTTGATTTACTAGGGAATCAAGCAGAACTAGGGGATTGTTTAAACGGGGTGATTTATCAACAATTATTTTTAGATTATCAGAAACAAAGTCGAGCTTTACTTGCTTATGAGTTTTTTACTGGACTTTTGGAAAAAAGGGAGTGGTCAGAAGCCTATGCTCAGATTCAAGAAAGCGGGTTAATCTATGGTAAAGGATAGCTATAAAAATAATGCGCTTATGCGGGAACAGTTTTTAGAAATGTTGGTTAGTTTACTGGAAAATGGGTTCTCACTGCAAGAAAGCTTATCGGTTATGCAACGTAACCAACAATTTTCCCCAAGCATTTTACAATGTTTTACCGAGGGACTTGCCAAGGGAGCTACCTTGGCGGAGTGCTTTTATCAAGCAGGATTTTCTTTACAAGAAATGACTCAAGTACAACTAGCAGATATACACGGGAATATTGTGACAACATTAAAAAATATTTTAGCTACTATGAAAATTATACGGAAACAGAAAAAAGAATTAGGTAAAGTGGCGACATACCCTGCACTATTGTTTGTGTTTGTCGTTGTCTTACTATTGGCAATGCGTTTTTTTCTTTTACCTTCCTTACTACAATCTGGGATGATCAAAACGCAGCATTGGAGTATCGGAGTGATTTCCTATGGTCCTTTTGTTATGGGCGGCATGGTGCTATTTATAGGAGTTTTAGTAGGAGGAGGTGTATGGTATAGCAAAAAACATTCGGTAATTGATCGTGCGGTATTTATTGCACATCTTCCGTTTGTGGGTCGATTGTATAGGATGTATCAAACAAGTTATTTTTCTCTAGAATGGGGGAAGATGTTTAAGCAAGGACTAGAGGCCAGACAAATCTTGGCTTTTATGGAGTCGGTCAATCCACATTCTTTAGTTGCAAGTTTAGCTAAAGAATTAAACCATGCTTTGAGCTTTGGCAAGCCTTTACCAGAAGAACTAGAGCGTTACTCTTTTTTGTTGCCGGAGTTTTCTCTCATTATTTTGCAAGGTGAGGTGAAAGGAAAGTTAGGGGAAGAATTATTATTGTATAGCCAATTATTAACCAAAAGAACTGTAGAAAAAGTAGAAGGATGGCTTCGCTGGGTACAACCTGTTGTGTTTTTATTTATAGCTGTTTTAATTATGGCAATTTATATAGCGATGTTTTTACCTATGTATGAAAATATAGGAGGGATTATGGAATGATAAAAAAATGGCCAATGGAACTTCAACTAAAAGAAACAATGACTAGAAAACTTATGCATCTTAAGAAAAAAGCCAGAGAGGGATTCACCTTAATCGAAATGATGATCGTTTTATTAATCATTAGCATTTTAGTATTGTTGTTTATTCCGAATTTATCCAAGCAAAAGGATAATGTGTCAGTACAAGGAGACGAAGCAGTCGTTAAAGTTGTAGAATCACAAATTGAAATCTATGAAATCAACCACAATAAAAAAATTACGGATAATGAATTGCAAAAATTAGTCACCTCAGAACAATATAATATTTATAAAAAATACCAAGACTAGCAAGAAGAATGAGGCGAGTAATTATGAAATTTTACCGAGGTTTTACCTTGATAGAATCCTTATTAGTTTTATTTGTTATAACTCTATTTGTTGCTTTACCTTCTGTTGCGGTAAAAGAGGCCAAAGAAACATTAGAAGTTATGCATTTTTTAGATCGTTTCGAAAAAAATATACTTGCGACTCAACAAGCGGCGATTACTTCGAATAAGAGAACAAGGATGATTCAAAGAGATACCACGACTGAATATTATTTTTATACCGAGAGCATTGAAAAGCTTGTTATGCCTAAAGACTTAAGAGCAAGCAGAATAAAAACGCTTTATTTCAATTCTGGAACAGGAAATAATAGTAGTTTGCAAGAGCTTCATTTTTATTGGAATAAAAATAAACAAAAAATTACTTATAGATTTTTGTTTGCAAGGGGGCATTATGAAAAAAAGGTTACAGCCCTTAACTAAAGGCTTTATTTTATTAGAATGTTTGCTAGCTTTATCCATTTTAACTACAACTGTTTTTTTACTTCAGACTAGTCAAGTACATGCCTTAAAAGAAACGAAAAAAAGTCAAGAGGAATTACAAATGTTGCGAGTGTTATATGAAGAAACAAAGGAACGCAGATACTATCCAATGAAGGAGGCAAATTTTCAAGTAATAAGGGATGGGACATTTTCAATTGTTTATCAAAAAAGCCCTATGGCCAAAGCTAAGATTTCTTCGCCTCAACAAGACTGGGCGATTATACGAGAAAAATAAAGGTTTTACCCTAATTGAGTGCGCAGTAGCTCTTTTAGTATTAAGTTTATTTTTATTAGGGACTTTGGGAGTTTTTCAACAAAGTAAACAAGTACAACAAGCGGTATATGGTAGGAATATGCAAGAATGGCATGTTTTTTTACTACAGTTTGAGAATAAATTAACTGAAGGAGAGTATTCTCGAGTTACGAGTAATAAAATTTATTATAATAAACGAAATACGACCACTAACCGAGAATATGAATGTCGTATTGAGTTAAATATGAAGCGTCACGAGATCGCTATACGCGAGAAAAACGGGTATGAGCCTATTTTAACTGAAGTAAAGAACTTACAATTTCGCAAAAGTAAACAATACGTTTTATTTACAGTGACTTTTTTGAATGGAGAGCAGAAAAATGGAAAATGGACAATCGAAAAAACATAGGGGAGGGGTGTTACTTACTGCCGTTTTCACTGTAGTTATGATGAGTATATTACTATTATTTCTAACAGAAAATTATCGTATACAAGCTCAGTTTACGCAACGTACTCGGCAATATTATGAAGTGCAGATTATAAAAGAATTATTTTTGACAGATTATCAAGCATTGTCAGAAGAAAAACGTCCACAAAAAGGAGAAGCTATTTATAATCGTGGAAAATTAAATTATGAAAGAGACAAAGATCATTTAATAATAACGGTAAATGTAGAGGAACAAAAGAAAGAATTTAAAGAAGCGATTGTTGAAGTAAGATAAAGTAAAAAAGTACAGAAAGAACAGTAAAATGATACACGGCAGAGCAGCAAAAATTTTCTGGTAAAAAGTGCTGTTCTGTTTTTATTTAAATGAATTGGAGTATTTAAGAAAACAAGCAACGATAAATAGAGTTAGTTGATTATTTAAGTTAAATCAGATAAAATTAAACAGGTAAGTTTGTTGTTATAGTTAAACAAAGGAAGTGAAAAAGATCGTGTCTGCAGAAAATATTGAAGAAAGTTTCCAGTTGCAGCTTGAAGCGATTCAATTATTACAAAATGCTTTGGATACTTCTTATTTAGATGCTTACATAGAAAATATAGAAAATATGAACGATAATTATCAAGTGCGCATCGTTAATGACGTTCCTAAGCAGTCCACTGTTGAAGAAGTCCAGCGTATTTATCAAAAACTTCAAGGGGTTTCTTTAGAAAAAGAAGAACGACGTAAGGTTTCACAGTTACTACTTTTAAAAGGAATGCAAACAGAGCCGTTACAGCCGAATCATCAATTAACACCTGATAGCATTGGTTTTTTATTTGTCTTTTTATTGGAACAGTTATATCCGCAAAAAGATTCACTAAAGACTGTTGCTGATTTGGCTTGTGGCATGGGAAATTTGCTTTTTACTGTATTAACGAACCTAGAAAATGAAGGGTATTCTTTACAAGGATACGGCGTGGACAACGATGAAACGATGTTGGCGGTGTCGGCTAGCAATAGCCAGTGGATCCCAGCTGATGTGAAACTGTTTCATCAAGATGCGACCACTGATTTGTTAATGGATCCGATTGATGCTGTTTTAAGTGACTTGCCCGTGGGCTATTATCCAATGGATGAAAACGCGCAAAATTTTGAAACAGCAGCAAAAGGAACTCATAGTTTTGCTCATCACCTATTAATTGAACAAAGCATGAAATATGTAAAAGAAAATGGCTTTGGTTTGTTCTTGGTTCCTACCAACTTTTTGGAAACAGAACAAAGCGAAGAGTTAAAACAATGGTTAGTTGACAAAGTTTATTTACAAGGAATTATTCAACTTCCAGATGAATTGTTCAAGAATAAAGCTGCTAGTAAGAGTATCTTAATCTTGCAACAAAAAGGGGATAAAGCCCAACAAGTCCCTGAGGTATTGTTAGCAAAAGTTGCGTCATTAAAAGAACCTGAGAAAGTGACAGCATTCTTTAATGAATTTAAAGAATGGCAATCTGCGAACTTGGCAGAATAAAAATAAAGTAGTTATAAATATAAAATTTTAAAGAAAAGGAATGAGAGTAGAAAATGGCAAAAACAATCGCAATTAATGCAGGAAGTTCAAGTTTAAAATGGCAACTATATGAGATGCCAGCAGAAGAAGTAGCTGCTAAAGGTATCGTGGAAAGAATCGGATTAAATGATTCGATTTTTACAATTAAATATGGAAATGATCAAAAATACGAAAAAACGTTAGATATAAAAGATCATGAAGTAGCAGTTAAAATGTTATTAGATCAATTGATTGAATTAGGTATCTTGGGTTCTTATGACGAAATTACAGGCGTAGGCCATCGGGTCGTTCAAGGTGGAGAATACTTTGACCAATCCGTCGTTATCGATGAAGATGTCTTGGAAAAAATCGAAGCATTAGCTGATTTTGCTCCATTGCATAACCCTGCAAACTTAATGGGAATCAATGCTTTTAGAGAGTTGTTACCTAATGTGATTAATGTAGCTGTTTTTGACACAGCTTTTCATGCAAATATGCCAGAATCTAATGCTCGTTATAGTATTCCGAAAGAGTACAAAGAACAATATGGCGTACGTAAATATGGTGCTCATGGAACTAGCCACCGTTATGTGGCTGAACGTGCGGCTGCTATGTTAGACCGCCCACTTGAAGATTTGAAACTTATTACTTGTCACCTAGGTAATGGTGCTTCGATTACTGCAGTTGAAAATGGTAAATCAGTAGATACTTCCATGGGCTTCACTCCATTGGCTGGTGTAACTATGGGAACTCGCTCAGGTGATGTTGATCCAGCGGTTTTACAATATTTGATGAACAAATTAAACATCGGTATTGATGAAATGCTAGATATTTTAAATAAGAAATCAGGTTTGCTTGGTTTAACTGGTATTTCAAGCGATATGCGCGATTTGGAAGATAATATGGATAATGAAGATGTAAAAATCGCTCTAGATATCTTTGCTGATCGTATCCGCAAATATATTGGTAGTTATGTGACAACGATGAACGGCGTTGATGCTATTGTATTTACTGCTGGTATCGGAGAAAATGATGCGAATGCACGTGCAAACGTGATTAATGGAATGACTTGGTTCGGTTGTGAAGTTGATCCAGAAAAAAATAATGTACGTGGCGAAGAAAAAGTTATTTCGACAGATGATTCTAAAGTTAAAGTGCTTTTAGTTCCAACAGATGAAGAACTAGTAATCGCACGTGATGTTGAATCATTGCGTAAAAATGGTTAATAACGTGAAATAAAAAATGGTTCTTGAGTTGAAAAGGCGCTCAAGAACCATTTTTTTATTTTATATTTATTTTTCAAATTGTTTCATCCAATAAGGTAAAGCTTGGCTAATTTTAGTTGGTAAAACAATATAGTTGTCATAATAAATTTGGTCGGCAATATAGCTGTGTAAGTAAACAGAAGCATTAATGACTTCAACTGAACTAGCAAATTGTGCCAAAAAACCGGCGATGATCCCAGCCAAAGTGTCTCCAGTACCACCTGTAGCCATACCGGGATTCCCTAGTGGATTCAAGAAAGCTTCTTGTTCACTATAAATTTCTGTATGATGACTTTTTAGAACGATCGTTGCTTCTAATTTTTCTTGGACAGCTTGATTGATTTCTTCTGTTTGATCGGCGATTTTTATACCACTCAAACGTTGCCATTCCATTTGATGAGGCGTAAAAATTGTTTGTTCAGGATGAGGAAGTTCCTCGTCATTTTTAGCAAATAATGTAATTGCAGAGCCATCGATAACAAGTAATTGATTTTCCGTTTGTTTTTGGAAGATATAAGTTAATAATTCTTGACTTTTTTCATCTTCACCTAGACCAGGTCCGATTAAAATGACATCAGCAGAAGCTAATACCGAATCGCATAGTTCGTTGTCATTCCAGTCTGCTGTCATAACTTCGGGCATGCGCGCATGTAAGGCTTGATGATTGTTAGGATCTGTTATTACTGTAGTTAAGCCGCTACCAGCATTAACGCAAGCTTCCGCGCTCATCATAATTGCCCCGCCAAATTGTGCATTTCCGCCAACCAGTACTGTACGACCGAATGTTCCTTTATGAGAATTTTTGGGACGCTTTTGGATAATAGATAAACATTGTTCGGATAAATTTTGCATAAAAACAGCTCCTTAAATTATTCTACGTTGTTATTATAACTCTTTGCTGTAGTAAAGGAAAATGAGACAAAAGGAAAGCGTCCATTCTAAAACTTTTTTATCCAGTAAATAAATGGTATCATAAAAGGGAAATTAAAATTCGAGGAGGAATTTATTTATGGCAATTGATTGGCAAAAAGAAGTCGATGCAAGAAAAGACGACATTCTGAATGATTTAAAAGAACTATTAAAAGTAAAAAGTGAACGAGAAGATGACAAAATAACAGCGGAACTACCTTTTGGTCCAGGTCCGAGCGATGCATTAAAACAGATGCTTTCTTATGGGGAACGTGACGGGTTTACTGTTAAAAACGTAGATAACTATGCAGGTCATATTGAATTTGGTCAAGGTGATGAAACCTTAGGAATTTTTGGCCATATGGACGTGGTACCTGCAGGCGATGATTGGCAAACAGATCCATACGATCCAGTAGTTAAAGACGGAAAATTGTATGCAAGAGGCTCTTCAGATGATAAAGGACCAAGTATGGCTGCTTATTATGCAATGAAAATTATTAAAGAATTAGATCTTCCGTTATCTAAAAAGATTCGTTTTGTTGTCGGTTCAGATGAAGAAAGCGGCTGGGGTGATATGGATCATTATTTTGAAAAAGAAAGTACACCTGATTTCGGTTTTTCACCCGATGCAGAATTTCCAATTATTAATGGGGAAAAAGGAAATGTTTCGATCCAAGTTCATATTGGCGTAGGCAATGAAGGAAATTACACTTTGGAAAGTTTCCAAGGCGGATTGCGCGACAATATGGTTCCTACAAGTGCTTCTGCAAAAGTAAAAACAACAACTGCTGAACAAGCAGACGCAATGACAATTGCTTTTAATGAATATCTTGGTATAAACCCGATCTCAGGAACAAGTATTATGGAAGATGATACAACAATTATTTTCCAAGTTGCTGGAAAGGGGTCCCATGGTGCGAGTCCTCAATTTGGCTATAACGCTGCAACTTGGTTGGCAAGCTTTTTAGATAAATATGATTTTGCTGGCGGAGCTAAGAACTTTTTACATGTGGCTGCAGCTTATGTTCATGAAGATTTTTATGGAGAAAAATTGGGAGTAGCCTTTGAAGACCCAAAAATGGGCAAATTAACAATGAACGCAGGTATCTTTGATTTTGATACAGAAAAAGAGGATGCTTTCATTAATTTAAACTTCCGCTATCCGCAAGGAACTTCTTCGGAAACGCTACAAGCAGGTATCAATGACACAATTGGCGCGTATGATGTTACTTTAGTCGAAGGCGGCCATCATATGGTACCTCATTATGTTCCTCAAGAAGATCCACTAGTTACAACACTATTGGATGTATATGAAGAACATACTGGTGAAAAAGGAGAAGAACAAATTATCGGTGGCGGCACGTATGGACGTTTACTAAAACGCGGCGTTGCTTTTGGTGCGATGTTCCCAGATTCTGTCGATACTATGCACCAAGCTGATGAGTTTATGTCTTTAGATGATTTGTATAAAGCTACAGTAATCTATGCTGATGCGATTTACCGTTTAGCAAAGTAAATGAATACGTCTAATTATAATAAAAATATCCGAGCAGTCGAAAAAACTGCTCGGATATTTTTTATAAAAAGAAAATGATGCTATTTATTTAGTTATCAATCCGTTTGATATCTAGAACACTACCCGTTTTAGCATCAGCTAAAAATTCGTAAGTAACTAAATGGTTATCTTCTAAACGTGTAATTCCACCATTGTAACCTTCTGTTTGAATAGCGAATTTGCACACGGGTTGTTTTTCAAAATTAATCCAAGAACCTTCAATGGGGCCTTCTTTTAGAAAAGCTTTTTTGACACTTTGTAAAATACTATCAGCTGATAATTTTTGTTTATAGTGATTCATAAGTAATGTAGAAGTGACGCCGGTTAAAAGGCCAATACCTACACCAATAGCCACGCCGCCTTGAAAAGTATTTATTTGATCCTTATTATACATTGTCCTGTGCTCCTTTCTTCTTATAAATAAACTTGTTTGTATTTTAACATAGATTACGAAAACACGTTTAATAAAAGCTATTACTAATGATTGCTTTTTCAGCTTTTGAACAAAATTTAGAGTAGGAATAGCAAAGGAGCTCTAGTGGATTTACGTCAATATCTTGGACACATTTTTCGAGAGTCTTTTTTCGAAACGAATCCACTCTCGAGAATGTCATCGTTTCCGCCTAATATCAAATGGAGAACCGTATTTGACATTAGGCGGAGACGATGACGAGAAGGCCTCGTGGATAAGTTCCTCAAAAAATGTGTAGGAGAATCTCAAACCTACGCCGACATTTTGACTTGATCTTCCGCTTGTTGGGGCGTTAAGTAATTGAGTTTCCCATGAATGCGTTCGCGGTTATACCAACCATTGATGTATTGGAATAAAGCAAGACGCGCTTCATCAAAAGTTTTGTACTGTCTCAAATAAACTTCTTCCTTTTTCAAAGTCGCATGAAAAGATTCGATCCCTGAATTATCATAAGGGGTGCCTTTGCGATTGTAAGAATGACTGACATGGTACTGGAGGAGAAGATTTTCAAATTCATAGCTTGTATATTGCGTGCCTAAATCCGTTTGAAGGACCAAATTAGGCCCCTCTTTTAATTGTTGATTTTGCACGGCTTGGTGAAAAGCATCCACGACAATCGAAGTCGTCATTTGTTTGCCATAAGAATAGCCGATAATTTTACGAGAATACAAATCCATGACAGAAGCCAAGTAAGTCCAACCCTCTTTTTGGGTATGGATATAGGTGATATCTGCGCCCCATTTTTGGTTGATTGAAGTTGTAGAGAAATCTTGTTTTAAGAGATTTTCACGAGCAGTTACTTTTTCATGATTTGTCGCTGGACGGTACTTTTTTCGAATAACGGAATGAACTCCAAGTTCTCGCATCAACCTTTGGACGCGCTTGAGACCAACGCTCCAACCCAACTGTTTTAATTTGTAGGTGATTTTAGGGGCGCCATAACGGCGCTTGCTTTTCTCGTAAATCTGTAGAATTTCTTCTTTTAATTGTTCGTTTTCTTGGCTTCTTTGACTCGGACAACGGTACTTGGAAGCATAGTAAGTTGATTTCGATACCTCGAGTACACTCGTTAATGTTCGTACGGGATATTCTTGACGCTCTTTATCAATAATTTCATAAATTAACGAGTCATCCCTTACTCTTTCGTGAATATGGTGATAGCTTTTTTTAGGATATCATTTTCCTGCTTCAGACGATGCATTTCCTTTTCCATTTGATGGAAATCTGCCTGACTTTTGCCTGTTTCTTCATCCGGCGTGTATTCTTTTTTCCAGTTATATATCGTTGCTTCTGAAATCCCATATTCATGTGCTAAGGAAGGTACACTTTGTCCTTGTTCGTTCAATTGAAGAATCAATTCTCTTGTTTCTTGGTTGTATCGTTTTGTCATAAACGGACACCCTTTCATAAAATATTATAGTACTCTATAAAAATGTGTCCATGAATTTAACCTAACACCAT
>NZ_AUIQ01000045.1 GCF_000423785.1 Tetragenococcus muriaticus DSM 15685
AAAAAGTTATTTGCGCATTGCTAGGGAAACAGCCTATGAAAACGCTTGATTTGCATAGGCCTAGTTCAGTGCGCCTATTTTTTAGTGGTAGAGTAACAATAAATTCATTTTTTATCTTGACTCTTTACCACTATGCTCATAATTTTTCTTTCGCTTTTGCAGGAATGTCGTTTTCTTTGACTTGCTCATAAGAAGTAACACCTCTATTTTGGTTCCAGATAACTTTTAGATAGGCTCCTTGTATTAAAGGACGATCTTTATAGGCAGTAAATTTCATTTCTTTTTCTTGCCCTGCTTTATCAAATCCTATGAGATCATAGTCGTAAGAAAGCACCGTTTGCCCATCATCGTCTGTGTCTCCTTTTTTATCTCCTTCATCGGTAATTTTTACATAGTAGTCATCACCACTTAGCACAATTTTTTCAGTGATTTTTAGACCACCAAAAGCTATAACGGCAATAAATACAATTCCAATCACAAATTTTTTCAAAAGATTTCCTCCTTGTTGTTTGATGATAGACTTATCTTAATAGGAGAAACTTTCAAATCTCTTTCGCAAACCTTACAAAAGTCTTACGATCTAAAATAAGGGAAAGTATCAGCTAGCCATTTATTTTTTATTTAACCAATTTTTCTATGATCATAGGGAAGATCTTAGTTGGGAAGGGACTTCTGAATGTCAATGGTCATCTGTTAGCTATATCTCCTCTTATTTGTTTGAAAATCTTTCGCTATAAAAGTGGCAAAAAAATACATAAAAAGAATATGTCAGATGAAATTTACATTGACAGCTTTTATAAAGGATGTTAAAGTTATAATTCATAAAACGAAATAGTTACGATTTGTCAGTTGATAAGAATAATTTATTTTAGAAACGAAAGACGAGGTGCGATCATAATGGCAGTTCCTGCAAGAAAGGCGTCGAAATCAAAGAAGAAGTTACGACGTGCACACCAAAAAATTTTAAAACCGGAAATTTCTTATGATGAGTCGATAGGAGGTTATCGCCGTAGTCACTACGTATCTTTAAATGGGCACTATAAAGGGAAGAAAATTATCAAATAGGAGATGAGTGAAGTGGAAATCATTTACCCACCTTTAGTTGAGCAAAGCGTGAAATATCATCTGCAAGCCAATAAACAGGAAACGGTCAATAAAGCAGAGATATATCGTGCAATGGTTGAAAGAGGAATTCTTACTGAAAACGGCCAACCGACGGACTATGCCTTAAAAAATGGTTGGATTAAAGATTTTTATGAAGAAGAAGATCTTTCCTTTGAGATGTTTTTAGATATATTTCCGATTTTTAAAAGCTATGATGCTGGTTTATTTCAAATAGTGGATGGTTTTTGGGAAATTCCAGTGCAATTAAAAAAAGAACTGTTAGATGGAATTTCACAAGGGATTTTTAGTTATGATGAAAAAATACAAATCGAGGAATATTTAGCAGACCGCTAATTAAAAGAAATATAAAAAAGGATGTCTACTTCATCTGCAGCTAGAATAAGTAGATGTCCTTTTGGAGGATGGAGCCCACGGGGATCGAACCCGTATTATTTGGCTGCCAGCCAAACGTAATCCCATTATACTAAGGCCCCAAAGTATTAATAAAACGGAATCATTCTTAAACGTAACATAAGTTTAAGAAAATAAAAAGGCAAATATAAAAAGAAACACAAAGACAAGGAAATTTGTCTTTGTGTTTCTTTATTATATACAAATGAATAAGGAAATATTTTCAACTACAGGATAAGTTTTAACGATAGAAGAATAATCAAGACAATAATACCTGGTAAAAAATTGGAAACTCTTAACTTTGTCACTTGTAATAGGTTCAATCCAATTCCCAAAATCATTAGTCCACCAATGGCGCTGATTTCATTCATTAGCTCGTCCATAAAATTTGCTGGTATCAATTGGACTAAAACATTGGCTAAAACTGCTATACTTCCTTGATATAAGAAAACAGGAATCGAAGAAAATAGGACACCGTAGCCAAAAGAAGCAGTTAACATAATTGCCATAAAACCATCCATTACGGATTTTGTATACAGCGTTTCATGGTCTCCAGTAGCTCCGCTTTGAATAGCTCCAATAATTCCCAAAGAGCCAATGACAAAAATCAAAGAAGCTGTCACGAAACCTTCAGCAAAAGTACTTTCCGTTTTAGAGAACCGTTTTTGTAGAAATAAACCAAACCGATTCATAAAAGTTTCAATTTTCAATGCTTCGCCTATTAGCGCTCCGATGGAAAGGCTGATCATAATAAGCGTGAATGATTGTGTCGGAATGGCCATTTGTATACCTAAAACGACAACACCTAATCCAATTCCCTTAGTCACTGTTTCTTTCATTTCTTCAGAAATATTTCTTAATAAAGCTCCTAATAAGCTTCCTACAACTATAGTTATGCCATTAATAAAAACACCTGTTAACAAATTACCCCCACCCTTTATCAGAAAGAGTATATCATAAGGGAATAATGTTTGATAGCATAATTTTATTTTTCGATTTTCATCCCAAAAGGAGGTTCAATTTTCCATAGCTTCTTTTACCAATGGCTTATAAAAAAGGGAGGAGAATGTCTAAGAACCAAACATTCTTCTCCCTTTTTTCATTCCATTATTCTTTTTCTGCGACTTTCACAATTTGTTTACCGATATTTTCACCGCTAAATAAGCCTAAGAAAGCATCTGGCGTCTTGTGGAAACCATCATAGATAGTTTCTTCAAATTTTAACTCGCCGTTAGCTACGGCGTTTTCTAAAGCATCATAAGCTTCATCAAAAGAATCAGCAAAATCAGCGACAAGCAAGCCTTGCATTTTTGCCCGTGAGTTAATTAAGAAACGTTGCACACGTATACCAATATCTTGTTCGCCTTCTTTAAGGTTGTAAGAAGAAATGGCGCCACATACTGGAATACGAGCAAAAACATTTAATAAAGGCCATACTGCTTCTGAGATTTCTCCTCCGACATTTTCATAATAAACATCAATGCCATCAGGGCAAGTTTCTTTTAATTGTTCGCTGACATTCCCTTTTTTATATTCTACGGCTGCATCATAGCCTAATGTTTCCGTAATATATTTTGCTTTTTTCTCTGACCCAACAATACCAACAACTCGAGCACCGACTCTTTTAGCAAGTTGACCAGCTACTTGTCCAACAGCTCCAGCTGCACCTGATACGACTACGGTTTCTCCTTTTTTTGGTTCACCAATGTGCATCATACCGAAGTAAGCTGTTAAAGCAGGCATACCTAATACACTTAATGCGTTGCTTGGTTTTAAACCGTCTGTCTGTACTTTTCGTACATCTGAAGCTTTTACGATATTATATTCTTGAAAATCAAGATTACCAGTGACTAAATCTCCTTCTGCAAGATCTTCGTTATTTGAACGAATGACCTGACTTACAGTCGCACCATATAAAGGTTGACCAACTTCAAATGGCGCCGAATAAGAAGGCGCATCTGACATTCTGCCACGCATATATGGATCTACTGAGAGATATAAAGTTTTTACCAGTGCTTCATTTTGTCCTGGATCCGGAACATCTACATTCTTGTACTGAAAAGTTTCATCATCAGGTAAGCCATTAGGGCGTTCTTTTAAAATTAACTGTTCTTGTTGCATTTCAACATGCCTCCACACATTTATATTTTTTATATTAAAAGTGTAGCATAATAAATGCGATATCGTAAAAAAATGAACAATTGACTCAAAAAGCCAGATCGTATCATTTTATTACGAAAAAAATTGTTATAATGGGTGAAAGAATGATTAATGGAAGGTGAAAAAAGATGTTATATAAAAGTATCTATTTATCTCCACTAGGCAAACTTTTAATATTAACTGATGATCAAACCTTATTAGGTGTGTGGTATGAAGACCAAAAATATTATGGCGCTTCTTATCGTCTAAGTGAAGCCGTTTATCAAGAAAACAGTATTATAGAAGAGGTAACTAACTGGTTGGATCGCTATTTTAATAAAGAAAATCCAGACATAAGCTATTTGCCACTAGCACCTGATGTTACGGATTTCCGGAAAAAAGTATTAGAAATATTAAAATCAACTCCCTATGGGCAAACAATTACCTACCAACAAATAACCAACCGATTAAAAGAAATATATGGAGAAAATGTAGGCTCCGCAAGAGCTGTGGGAGGAGCTGTCGGACATAATCCTATCTCCATAATTATCCCGTGTCATAGAGTTATCGGAAGTGACGGGTCTTTAACAGGTTATGCAGGAGGAAAGGAAAGAAAAGTGGCACTACTTACCTTGGAGGGCGTTTATAAGTAAATAGGAGGTTTGACCAATGACAGTGACAGAAACTGAGTACCAAGCAATAAAAAATAACGATACATGTTATGACAATATATTTTGCTATGCTGTAAAAAGTACAAAAATTTTTTGTCGGCCATCTTGCCTTTCTAGACTACCTAAAAAGGAGAATATAGAAATTTATTATATGAAAGAAGAAGCTGTTCATGACGGCTATCGCCCATGCAAAAGATGCCAGCCTTTAGGGGAGTCTGTGAGCGATGAAGAATGGGTCAAAGAAATTGATACAATTTTACAACGGAATTACCAGCAAAAATTAACACTTGAAGAATTATCTTATTTAGCTCGTGGTTCTGAGTCTAACTTAAGGCATACTTATAAGGCAGTGACCGGTATGACGCCGCAAAAGAGGCTGATGAACATTCGTCTAGAAAAGGCTAGCGAAGAACTATTGGAGACAAATTTGACCGTAAAAGAAATTGCTGAGGAAGTTGGTATAGGAAATGTTGGTTACTTTATCAGAAAGTTTCGCGAGTATTATGATGATTCCCCTTTACAATTTAGATTAAAAAATAAGGATCCGTTAAAGTAAAAAGGCAGCTAGACAAGTATTGTCTGACTGCCTTAACATTTAATTGATATTTATAAAGCCACTACCTAAGACATCTCGAACATCATGAATGGCAAGAAACGCGTTTTCGTCTTCATTATTTACAAGTCTTTTGATTCTGGTTACTTGAGATTGTGGAACAACAACATAGAGCATTGTTTTTTCACTTTTACTATAACCGCCATTGCCTGTTAATAATGTGGAGCCTCTTCCGGTAAAGCTATTAATTTTGTTACTGATAGATTCGTTGTTGTTGGAAATAATTGTAACGGCTTTTTTAGGATTAAATCCTTCAATGACAAATGAAGTCGCTCTTTCTGTGACGAATAACATAATAATAGTAAATAAGACATTTTCTATAGGAAGAACTAAAAGAAAGGAAAGAACAACTAAACCATCCAGTATAAAAACCCCTTGAGAAGTTTTCATCTCCGTATACTTACTAATAATTTTAGCTATAACTGAAGTTCCGCCAAGGGTAGCTCCCGTTGAAAATATCAAACCAACGCCAATTCCAATAATGGCGCCTCCGAATACAGAATTTATGACAAAATTATCTACACCTAAGTTCATTCCTTCAGTTAGGTTTAAGAATAAAGAAAGAGAAAGACTTACAACTACTGTGTAGATAGCTGTCGTTTTACTCAAAAATTTCCAACCAATGATAACAACTAAGATATTTATTATTAAAGATGTCAACGCAGGAGACAGTCCTAATGTATACCTTAAAGCAAGCGATATACCGATAGTTCCGCCACTTCCTAAATTTGCCTCAAGTAAAAAGCAATTGATACCAATCGCGTTAATAAATGCTCCTATGAGACAAAGAATAATACTTTTATAATGTTTGTTCAAAAATTTGATCATGGCGATGCCCCTTTCGTTGCTATAAGGCACATTAATCTTTTTTACGCATCGTTAAGTCGAATAATGAGCCCAGCATATGATAGCATATGCTATATTTTCTGAGCTAGTCATAGGGTCCATTGATTGCTATTATTGAAAAATTTTTTAAAATGGCGTCCCTTGTTGGCTTAAACCATTTTTTTTAAATTTATATCATAGATTTTCCAGTTTACTCTAAGAAGATATTGCTTTAAGTGAAGGCGAAGTAGGTTTGAACGTTGATCAATATGAAGCTTATTTAGAAGATTTTAATGAAAATAATGATCTAATGGTACACTCCCTTTGAAGTGAACAAATTGAAATTGTTTCACTTTAAAGGGAGCCATTTTTAATTTAATATCTTTTGTTGGCTTTTGAAAGTTAAAATAGCTCTAAATATTGTTCTTTTTCCCATTCTGAAACAGATTCTTGGAAAGCAGCCCATTCTTGCTTTTTGGCTTCTACAAAACTTGTGTAAATATGTTTACCAAGAGCACTTTTGAGAAGATCATCTTCATCTAGTTCTTTTAATGCGTTATGCAGTGTTGAAGGCAAGTCATGAATACCATTATTTGCGCGATCTTTTGCATTCATATGATAAATATTACGATCAACTGCCGCAGGGGGTGTCAGTTGTTTTTCAATGCCGTCTAAACCAGCTTGTAATAATACAGATAAAGCTAGATAAGGATTAGCTGTGGGATCAACTGAGCGTAACTCTAAACGAGTGGATGCTCCCTTTGACTCAGGTACACGGATTAAAGGAGAGCGGTTCCTGCCAGACCAAGCAATATAAACAGGGGCTTCATAGCCAGGAATAAGTCGTTTATACGAGTTAACTGTAGGGTTGCAAATGGCTGTAAAAGCTCGTGCGTGATTTAATAATCCAGCTAAAAAATGATAAGCAGTATCGCTTAGTTGTAATTCATCATTTTCATCATAGAAAGCATTTTTGTCCTCTTGAAATAATGACATATTACAATGCATTCCTGAACCGTTAATGCCAAACAAGGGCTTGGGCATAAAAGTTGCATGCAAACCATGTTTTCTTGCGATTGTTTTAACTACCAGTTTAAAAGTTTGAATATTATCGCATGCTTCGATGGCATCCGCATATTTAAAATCAATCTCATGTTGACCGAAAGCAACCTCATGGTGAGAAGCTTCAACTTCAAAATTTAATTTTTCTAACTCTAATACAATGTCGCGACGACAATTTTCTCCTGAATCTGTTGGAGATAGATCGAAGTACCCGCCGGCGTCATTTAAATTTAAAGTAATGTTGTTGTTATCATCTAATTTAAATAAGAAAAACTCTGGTTCTGGTCCTAGATTAAAAGCAGTAAAACCTAGTTTCTTCATTTTTGCAAGTGATCGCTTAAGATTTCCCCGTGGATCTCCTGCAAAAGGGGTACCATCTGGATTATAGATATCACAAATTAAGCGAGCAACCTTTCCGTATTCGTTTTCCCATGGGAAGATTAACCATGTTGCCAAATCAGGATAAAGATACATGTCACTTTCTTCAATACGCACAAAGCCTTCAATAGAAGAGCCATCAAACATTAATTTATTATCTAGTACTTTGTCTAGTTGGCTAATAGGAACTTCTACATTCTTAATAGTGCCAGAAATATCCGTGAACATTAAACGTAGAAAACGGACATTTTCTTTTTCGACAATTCTTTTAATAACAGTAGCGTTTATTTTTGATTTATCCATGTGATCCCACCTTTTTTTATGATCATTTAAAAAAGCGTTGTTTTTCCGCTGAATATAAATGATGAACGTAATATAGCAAGTTTTTTATTGTTTGTCAATCTTTTGTGTTAGATTTCCTTACATAAAAATAAAGTTTCATCTTGTTTTTAACATGAAAATCGCTTAATTTATGATTTGCGGGTGAATTTGTGTTAGGATTTATAACATAAGATTGATTAAAGATACTTTATAAAACTTATGCCATGTTTTAGTGTGTCAGCCTAAAGATGCTTAGAGCATTTTCCTTCTGGTAAACTCTTATCTATAGTATGATATTATTAGTTATCAAACGAAAAAATAGAAAACGGAGATGCTTATGAATTTCAACGGAACAATGATGCAGTATTTTGAATGGGATTTACCCAATGATGGAAAACACTGGCAGCGATTACGTGATGATGCTAAGCATCTTAGTGAAAAAGGAATTACGGCGGTTTGGATACCTCCGTGTTTTAAAGCAACAGGTCAAGCTGATGTAGGTTATGGCGTTTATGATTTATATGATTTAGGCGAATTTGACCAAAAAGGAACTTTACGTACAAAATATGGAACAAAAGAAGAATTACATGAAGCCATTGCTGCGCTACATGAAAATGGTATTCAAGTCTATGCAGATGTTGTTTTAAATCATAAAGCAGCTGCGGATGAAACGGAATTTTTTCAAGCGATTCAAGTAGACGAAAATGATCGTCATAAAACAATTAGTGAAGAACACGAAATTGAAGGGTGGACGCGCTTTTATTTTCCTGGAAGACGTGGGAAATACTCAGACTTTGAATGGCATTGGTATCATTTTTCTGGCGTTTCTAAAGATGAGAAGTCAGAGGCAGAAGGGATCTTTCAAATTGTAGGTGAGGGAAAAGGCTGGGCTGAGGACGATGAAGTATCCAATGAATTTGGGAACTTTGATTATTTAATGTTTGCTGATATTGATTACGGTCATGAAGATGTCTTTGAAGAAACTAAGCAATGGTTGAATTGGTTTATTAATGAAACTGAAATTGATGGTATTCGCTTAGATGCAGTCAAGCATATAAAAAGCTCAGTTATCAATGATCTGGTAAATTATGTTCGCGCAGAATTTGGAGAAGACTTCTTTTTTGTGGCAGAATACTGGGAACAAGATACTGAGGTGTTGGAAGAGTATCTGGAAAAACAAGATTTTGATTTTTCGATGATGGATGTGCGTTTCCATTATGCTTTACATGAAGCTTCTGTCGATCCAGATAATTATGATTTAACTCAGTTGTTTGATGGGACTTTATACCGTAATGATGCTAGATATGCAGTGACCTTTGTAGATAACCATGATTCTCAACCTGGACAATCTTTAGCCTCCTTTGTCAAACCTTGGTTTAAACCGTTAGCTTATGGGGTGATTTTGCTTAGCTCTTACGGGTATCCTTGTTTGTACTATCCTGATTATTACGGTTATCATGCAGAAGACGTAGACTATGATGGCAATCAAGAACTTATTGATAAGTTACTCTATATACGACAACAATTTGCTTATGGTGAAGCAGCGAGATACTTAGATGATGCAAGCTGTATTGGTTTTACCCGAAGTGGAGATGATGATCACCCAGTAGGATGTGCAGTTGTCATTTCTATAGGAGATGAAAATCAAAAAGAAATGAATGTCGGTGACCTTCACGCAGGGGAAACTTACATTGATATTATAGGTTATCGCAAAGAAGAAATAATCATTGACGAGAATGGATCGGCTGTCTTTACGGTGGATGCTAGATCAATTTCTGTTTGGGTGCCTAAGGAACAATTGGAAGCGTAGGTATTAATAACGAGGCTATGAATTTTATAATAATTAATAACCTCTAATGAAACATCCGAAGCTAAAAAACTCACAGATATCCTACATTTAGATAACTACTCCCGTGTAATCGAAAATGTATAACTTGTACCGCCTCCCAAAAGTTGGTCCCAAACACTAACTTTCGGGAGGTGATTTTATTATAGGAAAATATTCGTTCAATTAAATTTTATAAAAAACTTGTTTTGTGCTATCTTTAATATAGGGGCGTGAAAAGTGATGAAAAAAGGTTATATGTTATTATTTGGTATGCTGCTATTAACTGCTTGTTCACAAAATGAAACCGAAACCAATTCAGTGGCTGAAACTTCTAGTACGGTTGAAACGACTACTCAATTTTCGGAAAGTTCTAGTTCTGAACAAAGCAGTGAAACATCTACTCAATCTACAGAAGAAAGCAGAAATGAAGAAGAGAATGAAAATTATCCTTATGCTGTAAACCTTGCTGATTTTACTCAAGAGTCGTTACCTGATGATAAAAAGACTTATCAACGCGACTTTACAACCAATCAGGAGAATTTACCAAAAGAAGTCAGTATAAATATGAAAGACTCGGATGATTTTGACAAAGCAATTTATATTAGCCCATCTAAAGGGGAAGACTTGGCGTATCCAGTCACTATTACGTCAGTTCCAACGGAAAAAATTACACTTATCGGTGATGATGGTGAGAAACGAGATGTTGAAGTAAATACTGAGGTTAAGGTAGAAGAAGAAAAAGAGAACAATGATTCATTGCAGATAGCGGGCGATACTTATTATCTATTCTATAATGACGAGGGTACGATTACTCTAGCTGCTAGAAATTTTGATGAAAACCCTGGAGAAGAAGATTTGGATAGTAAAAACATGGTAGAGTATGTGCAAGAGCGTCCAAATAGCGCAGAAGCCAATGAAGACGAAGATACAGAGGAATCTTCAGAAGATAAATCAGAAGAAGATGAAACAAAGGCAGAAGAATACTATGACGCTATAAACGATGCATGGCAGGAAGCGTCAGACTATATTAATTCCATTGACGATCCCGACGTACATGTACAAAGTTCTGAAGCTGCAGCTAGTCAGGAAGCAGATAGATTAAAAATGGAAAATCCTGAGGACAAGGAAGTCATAGAAGAAAGCTTCCAAAATGTGCGTGAAGATAAATGGTAAAACTAAATGTTTAGTCCATTACTAAATAGAAGTAGAAGAACTGTTCGTTATGAATACTTTTTCTACTTTTTTATTGAAATGAGTGGATAAGTATTATATGTTAGCTATGAAATCGATTTCTAAAAATTACGAGGAGTAATATTGAAATGAATAAATTTAATGAACAAAAGTCGACTTATATTTTTGACTTTGATGGCACACTGGCCGATACCTTACCTCTTTGTTTTGACTGTTTCAGGAAAGTTTTTAAATAATTTAATCATGTAGAGATGACAGATAAGGAAATCGTCAAGTCCTTTGGTCCTTCAGAAGAAAGGATGATCGAAAAGAATTTAATCAATAGAGCAGATACATCAGAGGCTATTGAAATGTTTTACAAATTATATTTGGAGCAACATGATTCATTTATTAGTCAGAAAGAAATAAAGCAAGTTCTTGTTTTATTAGATCATTTAAAAAGGAATCAAAAGAAAGTAGGGATGGTGACAGGGAAAGGACGACGCGTCTTAGAGATGTCGCTCGATAAACTGGGACTAGGAAATTACTTTGATGCAATGATAACCGATGATGATGTTATCAATCATAAACCTGATAGTGAAAGACTTCTTAAAGCCTTAAAAATACTGAATAGTAATCCCGAAGAAGCAGTTTTTTTTGGAGACGGTAATACAGATATTGGTGCTGGTAAAAACATTGGTGTAACAACAGTAGGCGTGCGTTGGTTTAGTGAAAATCGGTTTGAACTAGAACCTGATTATATTTCTGATAGTCCGAGTGAGTTTGTGATAAGCAACTAAAGAAATACTTTTGAGGTAAGAGTTACAATGTAAGATATTTTGAGATGAATTAATTTGTGATAAAATGCACAAAAATAGTCGCCTCTTTTTTTAAAATTACTTTCTTATTCGAACTCTAGTTTTTTAGTTTTTTAGAGCTACTTTGCCAGACTAGCTCTAAATTATAAGAAAACTAGAACTACTTTGAGAAGCTTACTCAAGTTTTCTTATAATCTAGACCTGCTTTTTAAAACAAGTTCTAGTTTTCTTTGTTGATCCCTTATTTATTAAAAAAACGGAAATAAAAAAATACGTGCGAGACTTACAAAGTGCCTTGGAGGGGCGTAATAGAAAATGAAAGAAATTATGTCGGAACTTCAATCCTATCCTTCCGAAAAATATAAAGAAAATGTTGTACGTTTGGGAATTCCAAGAGAATCTAGTATGGGCGTGCCGATGATTTCTATTCGTAAAATGGCCAGAAAAGTCAATAAAAATAACCAACTAGCATGGCAACTATGGGAAACTGATTATCATGAAGCGAAATTACTGGCTACATTTTTATCCGAAGTTAATAAGCTAACTTATCAAGATATTAATAGATTAATGTCGGACGTTATTTCATGGGATTTGTGTGATCATTTATGTAAAGAACTTATTTTTAAATTACACAATTATCTTGAATTCGTTCTTGAATGGGTGAAATCCTCCAAAATTTATTATAAGCGTGCTGCTTTTACTTTAATCGCCACTTCAGTGATACACGAAAAAGATATTCATACAGAAACAATGAACGTCTATTTAAGCTTGATTTCTAATTACTCTCAAGATAGTCATGTCCATGTAAAAAAAGCTGTAGCTTGGGCATTAAGAGAAATAGGGAAACGGAACTTTGAAGATAATAAAAAAGCTTTACAACTTGCTTATGAATTTAAAAGCAGTGATGATAAAGCGCAAATTTGGATTGGTAAAAACGTGATAAAGAAAATTGCAGGTGTAATCAAAGTTACAGAGAGACAGAGAGATTGATTTCTGCAAATACTAAAACTGGAAAAACACAAAAATAATATAGAAACGATAGTTTGAAGATCTGTTTAGCAAACTATCGTCCTTTTTTTGTTATCTAATATCCTATAATTATTGATAAAATTTTGTATAAACAATTGTTCAATCGTTCATGTGATTGAAATCTCATGTTATTTTATATTGACAATCAATTTTTAACTTGGTATATTATCATTTATAAAACGTAATAGTTACGATTTGTAATTTAAAAATAATAGGAGGTTCTGATAAAAGTGAGAGAAAATATCGTCTTAGAGTGCAAAGAGACAGGTGAACGCTTATATATAACAAGTAAAAATAGGCGAAACACGCCAGAACGTTTAGAGCGAAAAAAATATTCGCCTAAATTACGTAGACGAGCGTTATTTGTAGAAACAAAATAAAAAAGTGAGGGTTAAAATGAATAAAAAATTAAGTTTAGGCTTTGTTGGTCTTTTAACATTAGGAGTGTTGGGTGCTTGCGGAAATGACGATCAATCTGCAGCAAATGAGCAAGATGAGTCATTGCAAATTATGACAACTTTTTATCCTATGTATGACTTTACTGAAAATATTGTTGGCGATGAAGGCGATGTCGAACTGTTAGTCCCTTCAGGAAATGAGCCCCATGATTATGAACCTTCAGCTAGAGATATTGCTGAAATTACAGAATCAGACGCTTTTGTTTATCATAACGAAAATATGGAGACCTGGGTACCTGAAGCAAGCGAAGGTTGGCAAGAAAACGAACCAGCTGTAATTGAGGGGACAGAAGGAATTACCTTGATGCCTGGCGATGAGGAGGAGCATGACCATGATCACGATCATGGGGAAGAAGGGCACAGTCATGAATTCGATCCTCATACTTGGGTTTCGCCTCAGATGGCAGTTAAAGAAGTGGAGTCGATTAAAGATCAATTGGTAGAATTGTATCCAGAAAGACAAGAAGCTTTTGAAACAAATGCGGAAAATTATATTTCGCAGTTAGAAGATCTAGATGATGATTATACAGAAACATTAGAGAGTGCCCAGCAAAAAAGTTTCGTTACACAACATGCGGCTTTTGGCTATTTAGCGTTAGATTATGACTTAAATCAAGTGCCTATTGCTGGATTGTCTCCTGATCAAGAACCAAGTCCATCTCGTCTTGCAGAGTTGAAAGAGTACGTATCAGACAATGATATTAATTATATTTATTTTGAAGAAAACGCAAACGATAAAATTGCGCGTACTTTGGCTGATGAAACTGGAGTAGAGTTGGAAGTTTTAAATCCATTAGAAAGTTTGACTGACGAGCAAATGGATAATGGAGAAGATTATATTTCCGTTATGGAAGATAACTTAGCAGCTTTAGAAAAGACTACGGACATTGCAGGCGAAGAAATTCAGCCAGAAGAAGGACCTCAAGAAGAGGAGCATACAGTTTATAATGGCTACTTTGAAGATGAGGAAGTGGAGGACCGTAGTTTATCAGATTATGCTGGTGATTGGCAGTCCGTTTATCCATTATTAGAAGACGGTACTTTGGATCAGGTCTTTGAATATCAATCGAAACTAAATCAAGATCAATCGCCACAGGAGTACAAAGAGTACTATGAAACGGGATATCAAACAGATGTTGATGAAATAAAAATTACTGATAATTCAATAAACTTTATCGTAGATGGAGAGAACCATGAATATGAATATGAGTATGAAGGTTATGAAATTTTAGACTACGAGGGTGGTAATCGGGGCGTTCGTTATAATTTTGAAACACAAGATGAGAATGCTGGAGAATATAAATATGTACAATTTAGTGACCATAGCATTACTCCTACGGAATCTTCACATTTCCATATTTTCTTTGGTGGAGAAAGCCAAGAAGATTTATATGACCAATTAGAGAATTGGCCAACTTATTATCCAGAAGACATGACAAAAGAAGAAATTGCTCAAGAAATGATGGCGCACGAGTAAATTCTATAACTATTTTTTGCAAAGCTACATGGAGATCCATTTTAAGGAGTCTCCATGTAGCTTTTTGCAGTTCAATTTAGTATCTAATATATAGCCTATTTTAAATAATTAGTAGAAAATATGTTGCATTTTTTATACCAAGGTGGTAGCATAGTTAAGTGTTCGATAAACACTTCATACATATTATTTTGGGCTGTTAGCTCAGTTGGCAGAGCAACTGACTCTTAATCAGTGGGTCGAGGGTTCGAGCCCCCCACAGCCCATTGGGTGCCAAACCCACGAGGAGAAGAATGTTGGTGCGTAAAGCACTTCGAAAACATTTCTTGCTCCTCTTTTTTTGTTTAAAATAATTTAGCTAAAATTAGAAAACCCTATTGCCAATATTTTGCCAACAATTTTCCATTTCCTAGTTTTATTTTTTAAGTGAATGCGGGTTATTTCTGGAATTTATTCCTCAGTTGCTGCTGAACGAACATGGATTAAGTATTGTAATGTTCATTCACCAATCGAACGAACACTATTTAAGCGTTAGAGTGTTCATTCACCAATCGAATGAACACTATCTCCCAACGTTTTTGTTCATTTTAGACTTTCTAACAAAAGAAGGAATCTGTAAGTATCCTAAAAAATTTCTACAAACCTAAGCGTGAGCGCAAATCTTTCTAATAATATTGATGTTAGATTTGTTTTATATCTACATTTTCATTTTAACTAGTAAAAAACTCTCCAATCCTAATAAAATTGGAGAGTTTTTTTACTTGCTAGTTTTATTTTTACAAATGTATTACGAGAAAAAATAGAGCCATACCTATAATTAATGTTACTAGAATGTTAATAAATACAGTTATTGGAAATTTTTCTACATTCATTGGTCGAAAAACTTCTATTATTCATCAAATAGTAAGTAATTGGAGTGCCTATAATAATTGCGCCTAATACACAAACAAGTGCCTCCATATTCATACACTCGAGCTTCTTCCTTCTTTTGAGTTTTTTCCATTAGCTCTTGGTTTGACTTTCTTCAACAAAATATACTTTATACCAGGTAAGGAAAGAATAAATTGTCCAAATTTTGCGTCTAGCATCGATTTCTTGTTGGTAATTACGATCCAACAGATCTAAGATTTTTCCTTGGTCAAAAAAATCAGCAGCAAAATCAGCCGAAAAAACGTCACGAACTTGATGATAAAATTGCTCTTCATGTAGCCAATCTTTGATTGGTACTGGAAAACCTAATTTTTTACGATTGGCCCATTCTTCAGGTAAATGACGATGAGCGGCTTTACGGAAGGCGTATTTTGTCTCTTTACTATTTAACAAATATTTGGATGGGATTTTTTCGGCAACTTCCATTAAACGGGTATCCAATAAAGGAGTTCGTGCTTCAAGGGAATGTGCCATGGTCATTTTATCTGCCTTTAATAAAATATCTTTGGGCATCCATTGATGCATATCTAAGTATTGCATTTTTTTCAAATCCGGCAGGTCGGGAACTTTTTGATATTGTTTGTGTACGATATCGTGTACCGATTCGCTTTGCTGGTAAGTTGGTTGCAAGTAATCTGCAGCTTCATCTTCATCAAACACAAAGGCTTGGCCAATAAAAAAATCTTCCGCCGGTGCGATGGATTGGTACAAATGAAGTCTTCCATGAAAGTTATACGCATTTTTTAAACGGCTTGCTAAGCGATAACGTGACTTTTTAGGTAATTTCTTTAACCCTTGAGCAAAGACACGGACCATCTTGGAGTTAGAGGAGAAACCATATTCTGTGTAACCAGCAAAAAGTTCATCAGCTCCTTCCCCTGAAAGAACCACTTTGACATGTTCTCGAGCTAACTTCGCTAAAAAGTAAAGAGGAACACAAGAAGCATTGGAAGAAGGTTCATCCAAATGGTATTGGATCTCGGGAAAGGCATTAAAAGCTTCTTCAGATTCAATCACACGTGAGTAGTTACGTAAGTTTAAAATGTCTGTTAGTTTTTTAGCTTCGGAAGATTCGTTGTAGGTGCGTTCACCAAAGCCAATGGAAAACGTATATTGAGGTTTGGCTAGCGTCGTCACTAAGCTAGAATCTACCCCGCTCGATAAAAACGTTCCGACTTCAACATCACTAATCAAATGAGCGTTTGTTGTTTCTTGAACGGCCTGGTCAATCAAATCCACCGCTTCTTTTTCTGTCATATTTTCTTCCGTATATTCCATATCCCAATATTGGGTGAATGTTACTTCACCATTTTTTATGAAAAAATAGTGTCCTTCTGGAACACGATAGACATCTTTAAAAAATGTTTCGTCTGTTGCGGGGTACTGAAACGTCATGTAAGGTTTTAAGGCGCCTGGATTCACTTGTTTTTCGAATGCTGGATGATCCAAGAAGCTTTTAATTTCTGAACCAAACATAAAGGTATCATTTTTATGATAATAATATAATGGCTTAATTCCGAAGTGATCGCGAGCGCCAAACAGTTCTTGCTTTTCTCTATCCCAAATCGCAAAAGTAAACATTCCACGTAGTTTTTGAACGATTTCTGTTCCATATTCTTCATAGCCATGTAAGATAACTTCTGTATCCGCGCTTGTCTTGAAAACATGCCCTTTATCTTGGAGATCTTGTTGCAACTCTTGATAGTTATAAATTTCTCCATTAAAAATAATCGCTTTTGTGTCGTTTTCGTTGAAAATGGGCTGGTTACCACATTTTAAATCAATAATACTTAAGCGTCGGAACCCTATTCCCACGCCTTCATCAATAAATTGGCCTGTGTTATCGGGGCCTCTATGTACGATTCGTGCCATCATTTGTTCTAACTGATCTGCTTTTTCATCTTTTGAATAAGTTGTATTCACAAACCCAACAATCCCACACATTGCTCTTGTCACCTTTTCACTATAGTTTAGTTAAAATTCCATTTACGTCAACAGTAACATTGTACCACATGAATGGATGATCGCAAAACATCAGTAGTTAAATAGTATGTGTCAAGTTTATTGAGGTTGAATAAAAAAACCGTCTTTTGGGCAGACACGAAGTTATTTTTCAACCTCACTTTCGTTCGGTTCCCCCCCATCATCTCTAACAAAAACAAGTTTTTATTAGAGATAATTCGGGGTCATTATTAATTGATTTAGTCCTTTGGCGAATTGGCCTAAAGGTGCACTTTTCGCTTTTCCTTCGCCAATTTGCCCTTTAAACGCACCTTCATGAGCTTGAAAGTTAGGTTTTTTCTGTACCCAACGTTTCATAGCTTGCCAACGCTTTTCTTGAGCGACCACGTCGTCCGGAAGGGCTTCGTATTGATTCAACCATC
>NZ_AUIQ01000046.1 GCF_000423785.1 Tetragenococcus muriaticus DSM 15685
GATGGTTGAATCAATACGAAGCCCTTCCGGACGACGTGGTCGCTCAAGAAAAGCGTTGGCAAGCTATGAAACGTTGGGTACAGAAAAAACCTAACTTTCAAGCTCATGAAGGTGCGTTTAAAGGGCAAATGGGCGAAGGAAAAGCGAAAAGTGCACCTTTAGGCCAATTCGCCAAAGGACTAAATCAATTAATAATGACCCCGAATTATCTCTAATAAAAACTTGTTTTTGTTAGAGATGATGAGGGCGAACCGAACGAAAGTGAGGTTGAAAAATAACTTCGTGTCTGCCCAAAAGACGGTTTTTTTATTCAACCTCAATAAACTTGACACATACGTAAATAAACACTTAATTGTCATTTTTTCATGAGTTTTGTATAATTAAAAAATCAATAAAAAATTACAAAAAGGAAGATTCTATGTCGATTCAAAAATACAGTTTATTCACCATACTCCTTTATATTATTGCTTTTTTTTCGCCTATTTTTGCCACCACAAGTCAAGCAAGTACAACAACGACGACTGTTAGCTATCTATTAGGCGCAGTGCTAATGATTCTTTTATACTCTAATCAAGTCACAAAACTTACTTTTGAAAATGATCATTCCTCATTGGTCTCTGTCTTATTTTGGGGAATTGTCGGTATTTTTCTAGCAATCTTTTTACAAACATTAATCATGCAAGTAGAACAATTTTTTGGAGTTCCCATCGAATCACAAAATACACAAAACATCATCCGACTCGTTTTACAGCAACCTTTATTTGCATTAGCCGCAATGGTAGGTGGACCCATTATGGAAGAGTTTGTTTTTCGACGTGCTCTAATTGGAATATTTGACTCTTATTCCTTGACTTGGCTTGGAATTATTATTAGCTCACTTATATTTGCTTTTATCCATCAAGATGGTCATCTGCTTTTGTATTTTTCTCTGGGTTTTTTCTTTAGTCTACTCTACAAAAAAACGGGAAAAATTTGGACATCAATGATTAGTCATGTGGGTATGAATAGCTTAGTTGTTATTGTCAATTTCATCGTAATCAATGGGAATTAAAAAAGGGCAACCGGTTTTTTCCGGCTGCCCTTTTTCTTATAAAGCAAATAAATCAGTTGCCTCTGCTGGATCTGTATCACAAATCTCAAATGTTGCTCCAGCGCCAAAGTCATGTTCCTTTAACGTATTTTCCATAGTTAAATGAGCTAATTCTTTTAAGTTATTTTCCTTGCTTAAGTGTCCAAGATAAATACGCTTGGTTTGATCCGTTAAGATATCCGTCATCGTAAGAGCACCATCCTCATTAGATAGATGCCCACGATCACCTAAGATTCGTTGTTTTAAACTCCATGGATAACGTCCAGAGCGCAACATTGCTAAGTCATGGTTATTTTCAATTAAATAAGCATCTGCTCCACGCACAACGCCACGTAAATGTTGGCTACAATAGCCAGTATCTGTTAATACAACAAATGATTTCCCATCTTTATGAAAACGATAGAATTGTGGTGCTGCAGCATCATGAGATACACCAAAACTTTCGATATCCATATCACCAAAAGTTAATACTTTGCCCATTTCAAAGGTATGCTTATGCTCTAAGGCCACATTTCCAATTAAAGGAGTCATGGCTTGCCAAGTTTTATCATTAGCATAAATGTCCAAATGATATTTGCGTGATAGCACACCAACGCCATGAATATGATCACGATGTTCATGAGTAATGAAAATGGCGTCTAAATCTTCTGGTTTTCGATTTACTTCACTAAGCAATGAAGTTATTTTTTTACCACTTAACCCAGCATCTACTAAAAATTTCTTTTGAGGAGTCTCAATATATAACGAATTTCCAGTACTACCACTAGCTAAAACACTAATTTGAAATGAATTTTCTTTCTCCACTGCGTGTGACTTCCTCTCTAACATAAAAGCTGTTTCTATTATACATGCCTCTTTAGGAATTTTCTACCGTTTGAACTGAGCTATTTGTTATAACACAATTCGTTAATGCATTAACCTTTTCAATTTGAGTTTGGCCATCTTCATCTTCAACCGCTACGATCCAAGCAGGAATATAAACATTTTGTCCTCGTACTTTTAAAGTTAACGTATAGGCCAAATGGCTCCATACAATCTCAGAATCATTAGGAATCTTATTATTTACATAAAGCTCATTCATAATTTCTTCTTCGGAATATAAAGGCATAGCTTCGCGCAAGGGAATTAGATCAGAAACATAGGTCTGTGTATAGTTTTCAAACTCCCATCTGTCATCCTGTTCGGAAAGCTCAATTTCTATACGACTTGAACTATCATCAATAGGAATACCTTCGTAACTTTGTACCGCAACGAGGGAAGGGTACTCTTCGCTAAAACTTGAAACATCCCCCAAATAACGGTATTCGTTGCCAAACAACACTTGATTTTCTTCTAGAAATTGTTCAACCATTGTTTCTGTTTGTGAAGTATCAGTAATAGCATTTTCTTCTGTTATATTATGCGTAAGCGTTTGGCCATCAATCGATGTTTGTTCGTCCAAAAGGTCCGAATTGTTCTGTCGCTCTCGTTCTTCATCTAAAGCTTCTTGCATATCGATCGGTTGGGCACTTAGATAATATCCATTATGTTGTTGTTCGGAAAATTCTCCATGATAAGTGATATTTTCCGACGCCAAACGATCTTCAATAGGAATTTGTTGATCACTACGGTAGACCACGTCATCCTGTCCATCTGCTGCTTTATAAATACTAAACAAAAATATATTTAATCCTAGGAAAGCAAAGAAAAAAATCCAACCGATTTTCCTAAAACCCATTTATTTAACCCTCGCTTTCTTGTAATTGCTGCGTTAAATCTTCTGAGTTATACCATGTGCCGTCATACTGTACATACCACTTAGGCTCTAGATCAACTACGCCTGTATCTTCTATATTCTCCCAATGGTACCCCACCACTAAACTGGTCAATTCATCAGGATCAGCACCTACGTAATACAAATCTTGTAAAACGGTTCTTCCAGAAGGAACTTCTACTTCACTGTCAGAAGGAATCGGCACTCGAATCATATTCAAGTTTGCCTGAATTTCAACACTCCGTTGGTTATCCTGGCCTGCGCCTGAAAATTCGACCGAAAATTTTCCTTCATCATTATCACTAAAAACTGGAAATCCTTCAACAAAAATATGATAATCAACCGTGTTTTGTAGACTATCCAAAAAACGAATCGAACCATAACTTGTTCCTAATCGACGTATATATTGATAACTATCCGTATATTTATCGAAGTTTTCTTCCTCCGAAGTTGCTCCTTGAAAGTCAACTCTCTGATCATCTGGGCCGATCGACATTGACTCAGAGCCATCGTAAATATTTAAATCTTCCGTATCTTCATTACTTCGCAGGTTCTCAGGATTTGTGAAAAAAGCATCGCGAAAAACTGTATAAGGACGAAAAGAAGCAATATAGCTAAATTTTCGCAATTCTACCGGATCTTCATTGAAATAAGTAAAATAATCAAATCGTTCATCTTTAACCACATCATACCAATCGATCGAATCGTCTTGTAATGCCTCCTGGATGTCGGATAATGAAGACTGAATGTCTGCTGTCGCTAATAAGCGATCTCTTTTATTAATGAATCGAATTTGATCGTTCTCAAAGTCAACTTGTACTATTTGAAACGAGAAGTTTTCGTCTTCACTTTCTTCAAACGATAAGCCCATATTAAAATACTCATCATAACTTTCTAAAGGAAATAAAGTAGCATAGTCCATTTCGATACCATTTGATAATTCCATTTGTTGAGCAAGTTCTTCATTGGAATCGTAACTTTGAACATCTAAAGAATTAAATGTACTTCGAGCAATATTTGTTTGTAATTCTTCTAGCAAACTTTCTGTATTACTGGCTTGCGCTTCATCATCATTTAAATAAACAGTCTTTAACGGAAGAAAAACTTCCGAAGCCGCAATAATTTCTTCTTGATCTTCTGTTTGGCTCTCTTCTGTTTCTTCTGTTAACGATTGATCTTTATTTGCCGGAGATGCCCATATAAGATAAGAAAGGTAGAAACTTAAAACAATCATAAAAGCTAAACCAATCCATAGAATATATCTTGAATACTTCATTCCCACCAGTCCTCCTCATAAGGTTCATAAGGCAAGCTAATATAAAAGGTTGAACCAACATGTTCACGACTCTCTACCCAAACATTGCCTCCATGAGCTTTTACTACTTCTTTGGAGATTGCAAGTCCTAAGCCTGTACCTCCCTGCTTACGAGCACGTGCCTTATCAACGCGATAGAAACGATCAAACACCTTGTTAATATCATTAGGTGGAATACCTATACCTTGGTCAGCAACACTTAAAATAATATTATTGTGTGTTTCCACCAAACGAACAGTGATGGTGCCCCCATCGGGAGAGTATTTTACCGCATTATTCATAAGATTATCTACTACTTGAATCATACGATCGGTATCTACTTCAACCCATAATTCTCGCTTAGTAAATTCACGATAAATGTGATATTTTTTTTCTTGCTCATCTACCATCATATCGAAACGGTCTAAAACAAAATTCACTAATTCCTTGAAATTAATATATTCTAATTGAAGTTGATAATTTCCGTTATCCATCCTGGAAAGGTTTAATAAATCATTAATCATACGAATCATACGATCGGTTTCATTTAAAGTGACTTCCAAAAATTTAGGGGCAATGTCTTGATCTTGCCAAGCCCCTTCTGACAAAGCCTCAATATAACTTCTCGTACTTGTTAAAGGCGTACGTAATTCATGAGAAACATTAGAAACAAACTCACGTCGTTCTTGTTCGTTTTTTTCTTGTTCAGTAACATCATGTAATACTGCTACTAGTCCAGAAATAAAACCAGATTCACGTCTAATCATCGAAAAATCAACGCGTAAAAGAACATTTTCCAAATTCTGGTCAGCCGAAGAACGCTCTAATAAAATTTCCTCTGGATTTTCTAAGATTTTACGTAACGTATAATTTTCTTCAATGTCAAATAACGTTAAAATAGACTGTCCCACTGCTTGTTCTCTTTCAATATTAAGTAAAGATAGCGCCATCTCATTAATAATAATGACTTTTCCTCGACGATCGGTTGCCACCACACCATCTGTCATATGAGATAACACACTATTTAAACGATTGCGCTCTGATTCCATCGCCTCTTGGGTTTCTGCGATTCGTTTTCCTAACTGATTAAAGGTCGTCGCTAGTTCACCTAGCTCATCATTTCCTTTAACGGGGACTTTGCGACTATAATCTCCCTTGGCAATCCGCAAAGCTTGTTCGCGCATCTCCCCAATTGGTTGAGTAATCGAACGAGCAACTAAAATTGCGATAACCATCGAAATAAACACAGCAATCAAAGACGACGAAATAAAAATCAATGCGATATTATTAATTTCCCGATACTGTTGCTCTAAGTCACTTTTGATATATAAAGCACCGACCACTGTGTCCCCTGCTGATTGAATGGGTTGTACATTAATCTGCACACGATCAGAAGTGGCTTCATCAATAGTAACTAAGCTTTTAGTAGAAAAATCATCAATGTAAGGATCGTCATTTTTATTACCGACCATATACTGTTCTCTTACATTTGTCGTTGCACGAATATTATTTCTTTCATCGACGACTTCCATTTCCAATACATCATTAGAATCGCTATTGTCTAATACTCGCTGAATTTCATTATTTTGCTGACTATTATCCATATCTTCTTGATTTCCCAAATGATTTCCTAAAGTACTAGCTAAAGTTTCAGCTTGTGTATCCATACTTGTTTTAAAATTTTCTATTGTTGAACGTTCCAACCCGCGAATAAAATACGCCCCGATAATCTCGATTGAAACAAGTAAAATCAAGATAAATGTCAGGGCGATTTTAAAGTTCACTGATCGAAAAAAGCGAACCTTTTTCTTCATATCTCGTTACTCCTGTTCTGGATTGCGCAAGTAATAACCTACACCACGACGAGTAACTAAATAGCCGGGGTGGCTTGCGTTATCTTCAATTTTTTCCCGTAAACGCCGCACTGTAACATCAACTGTACGCACATCACCAAAATAATCATAGCCCCAAACAGTTTGAAGTAAATGCTCGCGCGTCATGACCTGGCCTATATGTTGTGCTAAATAATGAAGCAGCTCAAACTCGCGATGAGTTAAATCCACTTCTTCATCGTTTTTTGTTACCATATAAGCATCAGGGTGAATCGTAAGGTCATTGATGGTGAGTTCGACATTAGCTTGTTGGTCAGCGCTTTTACCATCAGAAACTCCTCGTCGCAAATTTGCCTTAACACGAGCAACTAATTCCCGATTAGAAAAAGGCTTAGTAACATAATCGTCAGCTCCTAATTCTAACCCTAAGACCTTATCAATCTCTGCATCTTTAGCTGTAACCATAATAATTGGCATATCGTATGACTTACGTATTTCTCTAGCCACTTCTAGTCCATCAACTTTAGGTAACATCAAATCAAGTAAAACTAAATCGGGCTGTACTTCTTCCACCTGTGTTAATGCTTCTTCACCATCTGAAGCTGTATAAACTTCATAACCTTCCTTTGTCAAATTGAACTTGACAATATCAGTGATCGGTTTTTCATCATCAACAACTAATATTTTTTTCAAAAAAGTTCACCTCATTGTTTAAACTTATCTTTTCGCGTCGTTTCTATTATACACGATTTTAGGCTTAGTTTCATTAAATCAAACAAAACTCTTTTATTTCATAAGAAATTTCTCCCGCAAACAAAGCCTTTTTATCCGACAGCTAATAAAATAATCATTTAAAAAAGCCTGCCGGTAATTACCGACAGGCAAGGAGTAAAAATGAAAAAGTGTTAGGGTTGTCTTATAAAAAGACATTTTGTTGGTATGACTATATAGTAACCATAAATTATGAATAATTTATGAAAGAATGACTATCTCCATGTAAAATTTTTATAAGTAAATTTTTAAAACAAGCTTTTTTAACCCTTTTAGCAAACAATGTTATAATAGAGAAAAACAAAGGAGGTCTCTGCTATGGAAAATACAATGAAAGCTGTTGGTCTTTACCGTTACTTACCAATTGATAACCCTGAAAGTTTACTCAATTTAACAATTCCTAAACCTCAAGCGAAAGGACGCGATTTACTTGTTCGTGTTAAAGCTATTTCGGTTAATCCGGTTGATACGAAGATACGATCGCCTAAAGAAAAAGTCGAAAAAGAACCAAAAATTTTAGGTTGGGATGTCGCTGGTATTGTCGAAGAAGTTGGCGAAGATTGTAGCTTATTTCAACCTGGAGACGAAGTTTTTTACGCAGGAGATTCGACCCGCCAAGGTGCAAACAGTCAATTTCACGTAGTAGACGAACGTATTGTAGGTAAAAAACCAAGCACATTAGATTTTGCCGCTGCGGCATCCTTACCTCTTACGTCTTTAACAGCTTATGAAGCTTTATTTGAGCACTTAGCTATTAGTCACAATAAAAGTAGTAATGTGGGAAAAAAATTACTTATTATTAATGGAGCCGGCGGTGTTGGTTCGATTGCAACCCAACTAGCTAAAAACGTAGATCTGACTGTTATTGCAACGGCTTCTCGTCAAGAAACACGCGACTGGGTCAAACAACAAGGGGCAGATGTGATCATTAATCACCATCAAGTTCTTTTATCACAATTGCAAAAAGAAAATATTTCCGATGTCGATTATGTTCTTTGCTTACATTCTACTGAAATGCATTGGGCAAATATGGCGGATGTAATCGCGCCTTTAGGTAAAATCTGTTCTATTGTAGAAACTGAAGAATCAGTTGATTTGGGATTATTGAAAAACAAAAGCGCTACTTTTAGCTGGGAATTTATGTTTACCAAATCTCTTTACCAAACACCAAGTATGATTACGCAACATGAATATTTGGACACTATTGCGCAAATGGCAGAAGACAATCAAATTCACGACACTGTTAATCACCACTACGGCACCATAAACGCTGAGAACTTGAAAAAAGCTCATAAACAATTAGAATCAGACAGTACGATTGGAAAAATCGTTTTAGAAGGTTTTGATTAATAAAAATTAGATGGATTGGGAGCTTACTTTCCGCCAATACTCATGTTATTGGAGGCACTTTTAAGAAGTTGCCTCCAATAGTTTGTGGGTTGGGGGCACATCGAAAGAGTTGCCTCCAATAGTTTGCGGATTGGGGGCACATTAAGAGACGTGCCTCCAAATATCGTTTTTATCTTAAGAAGCCTTATGCACAGCTAAAATTAACATCATAGGTCGACGTAACTCTTCTTGCATTTCTTCACTGTTTGCTAACATTTCTTCAGGCGGCTTTGGCTCAACTAAATGATCAAGAGTAAACCCTTGTTGAAGTAATGTTTGTACATAAGTAGTTATTGTGCGGTGATACTTTGTAGTCGAAAAACCTAGAAAATCTGTCTCTCTAACCTTTTCATCAAAATAACGATCCACAGGCCAGTAAGCATTCTCTCCTTGAGAGTTCGTGATCCATTGTTCGGATCCCTCCGCTGTAAAGACAGGGTGTTCCACGCTCATTACAAATACACCTTTTGAAGACAGCTGTTCATAAACTTTTTTACTCAAATTGGTATAATCTTCAATATAATGAATGGCTAATGAACTAATGATTACATCAAACTTCGTATCAAACTGTTCTAGATCAAACATATCCTCAACTTTATACGCTATATTTTGATTTTCTGTCATGGATTGAGCTTGTTGAATCATTTTTTCTGAATTGTCGATTCCAATCACTTGTTTTGCTCCATGGTTGGCTGCATAACGACAATGCCAGCCATAGCCACAGCCCAAATCTAGCACCGTCTTTCCTGTAAAATCAGGCAAAACTTCCTTTAATTCGTGCCACTCACCTGCCGCATCTAACCCATATTTCGAGCGGTCCATTGATGCATAAGCATCAAAGAAAGTTGGATTATCATAATCTGCACTCATACTTTCATCCCTTTCGATTAATGTTATTTGAAAATAACTATAACATAGCTGTACGTTTTAATTTTTATGTAATTATATCGCATGAACCAAATGTTAATCCAGCAAGTTTTTAGAAAAATCGTCATAGGAACTTACAAAATGATCATATAAATCTTTGCCTTTCGTTGTTTTAACTTCTTGACGATAAATCATAATTTTTTTATCTAACATCTCTAGATTTTTTTGGTAAACTGCCAGCTGCTCTTGTATACTCTTTCGATGTGAAAATAAAATTTGCATCAATTCCTCGGCTGGTGGATTTTCTAATTTTTTTAGTTCAGTGTATTTTTTCATATCTTTTACTGACATTCCTGTTTCTTTCATATGAATCAAAAATTCGATCCACATCTTATCTTCTTCTGAATAGACTCGATTCTTGCCCTCTCTTTTCGGCGTTGCTAAACCCTCTTTTTCGTAAAAGCGAAGCCCGTGAGTAGTCATTCCTACAATTTTTTCCAATTCGCCAATAGAATAACTCATTACAACGTTCTCCCCCCCCCCCTCTTATTACTTATGCTTTATCTAAGCAAAAAGGCTCAAGAAATAAATTTCTTGAACCTTTACTTTAGTCATCTTACAAAAGATGACTATGTTTAAGCATCTTCATCAAAAATTTCTTGCGCTAAGCTAAATGCTGACCATGCTTTCGGCCAACCTGTATAAAAAGCTAAATGAGTAATCACTTCCACAATTTCTTCTTTGGTTACGCCATTTTGTTTAGCCATTTTCAAGTGCGCTTCTAATTGTGGAACGCCTTGGGTTAGTAAACTGGCTACTGTAACTAAACTACGATCACGTGGAGATAATTGTTCTTCTCTATCCCAAACTTCACCAAAAAGTACATCATCATTTAATGCCGCAAATTGCGGTGCAAAATCTCCTAAATTGTCGCGTCCGGCTATTTGTTTTGCCATAGTAAAAGCCTCCCTTTTTATTTTTCTAAGTTATCATAAATTTCATCAGAAACAGGTTCTAACCATTCTGGAGTGCCTGCTGTAATGGCAATATGTTCGAACCAGCTATCTTTGGTTGCGCCATGCCAGTGTTTAATACCATCATGAGACACAATAACATCACCGGCTTGTAAGAATTGGGCATCTTTGCCATCTTCTTGATACCAGCCTTCACCACCCGTAACTAAAAGAATTTGATAGCCATCATGGTGGATATGCCAGTTGTTACGACATCCTGGTTCAAAGGTTACATTGCCAACACCTACGTTTACCTCAGGGTCTGCAACTAAAGAATTCATATAACTTTGTCCTACAAAATATTGCGCAAATGCATCATTTTTTTCTCCACTAGAGAAAATAATGCCCTCTTTTACCTCTTCATTTTTTGCCATTTTCCATTCCTCCATTTTTCTGATATTGAACAAGCCAGTTTTTAATAGAATCATCCGCTTTATAGGCATTAGAACCCCGAACCGGTAAACCTACCATGATCTTCGCTTCGGAACATAATTCCTTTAATTCAAATAAACTATTACCAAAAGCGCTTCCTTCATGCGTACAAAAAGGGTAAATGATTTTTTCTTTCATATAATAAGTTTTTAAAAAATTAACCACAATTTTTGGCATGCCACCGCACCAGTTAGGAAAGTCCAAGAAAAGGTGCTTTTCTTCCTTCAACTGGTCGCTTAATTTATGAAACAACGGTCTAAGCTGATCTCGTTTTTCCTTTTCAGCCACTTCAACTGCTTCAAAATAACCCCTAGGATAATTGGTAACTGGAGACAATTCTATCGCATCGCTATGAATCATCTTAGCGATTTTTATTGCTACAATTTTTGTATTGCCTTCTGGTAATTCTTCAATTTTCCCGTTGATTAAATTCTCATGTTTTCTTGAAAAATAAACGACTTTAGCCAAAAATTTCACCCCAAAAAAGCTGTAACTGACTTATCCTATAAGTCTATGTTACAGCTAGTTATTGACTATGACCATTGCTTTTTATAAAGGTGCCTATGCTTGAAAAGCTTGTATGAATTTCTCGACGAATTGATTAACAGAAGGTGTTAATAAGGTATTTTTCCTCCAAACTAAGACACAATGAGTCGTTATTTCAGGAACAATCGGTAAAAACTTAACACTGGAAGTATCTCTATTTGCCATCGCTCCTTCGATTGTCAGCGCTGATCCTACACGATTTTCTACTAATGAAAAAACATTAAATATTAAATTATATGTGCCTACAATATTCAATTTCTTATTTTGCAAAGCATCCCAAGAGGTAATCATTTCCTGAATTTCTTCTCGCGGAGAACAGAGTAAAGGAATTCCGGGCAATTCTTCGATCTGGATGCTATTCTTACTAGCTAAATAAGATTGCGTTGAAACCATTAACCCCCACTTTTCTTCTCTAGGTAAAATCAATTTATGATATTTCTCTGTGGAGATTGGTTCTAACAATAAGGCCAAATCTAACAGTCCTTTATCCAATCTGTCCACAATATCATCACTTGTCCCACTAAAAATAGAAAAGGTCACTTGCGGATGCTCGGCCACAAATTCTTCTAACATTAACGCCAAAGTATCAGAATTATCTGCTTCCACACAACCTATACTGATGTGCCCGCTTAACAATTCTTGCTTGCTATCATTAAACTCTTTTTCCGTTTTATCGTTGAGTTCTAAAATATCTTCTGCCCTTTTTTTCAAAAATAAACCTGATTCGGTTAGCTCCAATTGTCTACTTTCTCTAATAAAAAGATCGCTGCCTAAACTTTCTTCAAGACTTTTTATTTGTCTGCTGAGTGTCGGTGGTGTGATATGTAATGTCTGAGCAGCTTTTGCGATATTTTGCTGTTCAGCTACTACTAAAAAATACCTGAGCATTCTTATTTCCATCCATTTTTCCTCCAACTACTTTTATATTTTCATTATTCACGTTAATTTTTTTCCTAATTAAATAATGAAACAAGTAGAAAAATAAAGCAACTAAAAAAATATGTAGCTAGATATTTATTGACATAGAGTGAAGTCTAGGTGGTAAGTTATAGATGTTAAATACTTTAAGGAAAGAAGAGATCTCATTATGAATAGGCCTTACATTTTTTGTCATATGCAAGTTTCTTTAGATGGGAAGATTATCGGAAAATTTATGGATATTCCAGAAAGCAAAGGTTCTGGAGAATTCTTTTATGACCTTGCTTTTGGAAAAGAGACTCACTATAAGCATCAAGGTTGGCTTTCCGGGCGTAGCACAACGAATGACAATTTTACTCACTACAAAAAGCCTGAGTTAGGTGAACAAGCGCCAATTGTGCCAGAAGGAGACTTCGTAGCCGAGCCCACTGGAAATAAATATTATATTTCAATTGATACTTCTGGAAAATTAGGTTGGAATCAAAACACCTTACAGTATGGAGATACTACTGCAGAAGTTTTAGAAGTATTAACGGAAAAAGTAAGTAATGCTTATAAAGCCTTTCTAAGAGAAAAAAATATTTCTTACGTCATTGCTGGAAAAGATTCTTTAGATATGGAACTGCTATTACAAAAGCTAAAAGATCTTTTTCAAATGGACTTAGTCATGCTTGGTGGCGGCGGTGTTTTGAATTGGTCCTTTATCCAAGCCGGACTTTGTGACGAAGTGAGTATAGTAGTTGCTCCCGCAGCGGATGCTGCAGCTGATTCTCCAGCATTATTTGATACTAAAGAAGGCTTAACTGACGACACACCTGTTTCCTTTACATTAAAAAATGTAGAAATAAAAGAGGACAGCACGGTGTGGTTGACTTATAGTGTAAATAATAGATAGACTAATAAAAAAAACCATTGGAAACGATAATGTTCCAATGGTTTTTTTATTAGAACGAAATTGTAGAAGGATCCTCTAACTCTAGCGCCATTTTTTCAAAAGCACTTTCCGCAACCTCATCTTCAGGTAAACTTTCTTTTATGCGTTGTAAACACTCATTATGATCATGTTTACGAGCGACACATTGGTAGCGACCAAACAACAATATCGAATGATGCGCTGGATACCACATTTGCTCAGGAAGTTTGTCAGACATTAGCTTTTCAATTTCTTCTACGGAAGAATTTTGTGGGACAAAATGTAGTTTCTTCGTCACTCGATTTACATGGGTATCTACCGCAAAAGCAGGGATATTAAAGCCATTGGTCAAAACGACATTAGCAGTTTTTCTGCCCACACCTGGTAGAGAAATTAAATCCTCTCGATTTCCTGGCACTTCTCCATCAAATTTTTCTAATAAAGTTTGACTCATATTTTTCAAAAATTTAGCTTTATTATTCGACAAACCAATGCTGCGGATGTTTTGACGAATTTCTTCTAAAGAAGCTTCTGCCATCGCTTGGGGAGTTGGAAACTTTTCAAACAAATTGGGAGTTGCTTTATTAACGGAAATATCAGTCGTTTGAGCGCTCAAAATCACTGCGCACAATAGCTGAAAATTGGTCTCATAATTTAAATCGGTTCCTTTTTTAGGATAAAGTTTAATAATTGCTTGTACAACCTCAGTCATTTCTTTATCATTTAGTAAAATTTCTTCAGACACATAATCCGCTCCTTCAATTCTTATAATTAAATCCTAGCTTTTTTTCATTGAATCGTCAACTTTCGATCTGAGCACTAGTTTGAATAGACAAATAAGTTTAACTTATGTACTGAGAATAATTTCAGGTCATAAGTCCTACATATCTATGTACTGAAATCAAATTCAGTACATAAGTCTTCCAAAACGATGTCCTGAGATTTACTTTCAGGATATAACTCTGTCTGATCTATGTCCTAAACCCTTTCTCAGAACATAACTCTATTGGATCTATGTCTTGAAAAATTTTTCAGGACATAAGTCAGCATCTATTTTTATACTAGATTAAAAAAATATCTACCAAGAACCACCCAAGTTAGCCCTTGATAGATATTTTGTATTAAGCCACTGCTTTTTTTACTTCTTTTGGTTCAGATTTTGTTGTTTTTGTTTTCACTGGTTTAAATCCTTTCAAACGTAAAGCGTTTAACAGTACGGAAACCGAACTCAAACTCATCGCCGCACCGGCAAACATTGGATTTAGTAATGGGCCACCGAATAAGTGTAAGATGCCCATAGCAATTGGAATACCAATGGTGTTATAAGCAAAGGCCCAAAAGAGATTTTGTTTGATATTTTTAATCGTAGCACGGCTTAATTCAACCGCTGTTGGTACGTCCATCAAATCACTACGCATTAATACAATGTCAGCCGATTCGATCGCTACGTCTGTTCCAGAACCAATCGCAACACCTACATCTGATTGAGCTAAAGCAGGGGCGTCATTAATACCATCCCCGACCATAGCTACATGAAGTCCTTCGTTTTGTATCTTTTCTACTTCATTGGCTTTGTCTTCGGGTAGAACTTCACTAAATACTCGATCAATACCCACTTGCTTAGCAATAGCTTCAGCTGTTTTTGTATTATCACCCGTAATCATCGCCACTTGTAAGCCCATATTGTGTAATTTGTCAATTGCTGCAATGCTATTTTCTTTAATCGTATCTGCCACTGCAATGATACCAATTAGTTTATTTTCTGCTGCAATAAACATTGGTGTTTTTCCTTCATTTGCTAAGCGGTCAGAAACTTCTTCAGCATCTAACATCGCAATATTATTTTCCGTCATTAATTTTTTATTCCCTAGTAAGAGATTTTTTTCATCAATTGTCACTTGAATACCGTGACCAGGAATAGATTGAAAATCTTTTACTGCTTGCAAATCTAAATCCCGGTTTTTTGCACTTTCAACAATCGCTTCACCTAGTGGATGTTCCGAACCTGTTTCAGCTGCGGCTGCTAAAGCTAAGACTTCTTCATCTTCATAGCCATTATAGTTAATAATATCTGTAGCTATAGGTTTACCTTCTGTAATTGTTCCTGTCTTATCAAAAACGATGGTTTCAACTTTTTGTGTTTCTTCTAGGGCGTCGCCACTTTTAATCAACACGCCATTTTCAGCCCCTTTTCCGGTTCCTACCATAATAGCCGTTGGTGTCGCTAATCCTAGAGCACATGGACAAGCGATAACTAAAACTGAAATTGTAATGGTTAAAGCAAATACCCAAGATTCTTGGCCTAGGAAAAACCAAGCTAATCCAGAAAGGACGGCTAAACCGATCACGATTGGAACAAAAACGCCTGAAACTTTATCTGCTAATTTAGCAATAGGAGCTTTGGAACCTTGTGCATCTTCCACTAATTTAATGATTTGCGATAGCGTCGTATCTTTTCCTACCTTCGTTGCTTTAAAGCGGAAAGAACCATTTTTGTTAATACTTGCGCCGACTACATTGTCGCCTGTTTTCTTTTCAATGGGGATACTTTCTCCGGTAATCATCGATTCATCCACCGCAGAGCTTCCTTCTACTAATACACCATCAACGGGAATCTTATCTCCAGGGCGAACGGCAACGATGTCATCTGTCATAACTTCATCAATAGAAATTTCGACTTCTTCATTATTCCGAACAACACGAGCTGTTTTTGGCGCTAGTCCCATGAGCTTTTTAATCGCATCAGAAGTTTTTCCTTTAGAAACAGCTTCTAAATATTTACCTAAAGTAATTAGTGTCAAAATAACAGCTGCCGACTCAAAATATAAGTCTGGATGTCCACTGTCTACTTGTACACGTCCCATAGCTAAAAGACCTGTCATGACAATCCCTTGTAAAAGGGCAGCCGTTGTACCAATCGCAATCAAAGAATCCATGTTCGGGTGCCCTTTAAAAAGTGACTTGAACCCTACTGTGTAGAAAGATCGTCCTAAATAAATGACGGGTAGAGTTAAAGCCAATTGTGTAGCTGCAAAGGTAATCGTATGTTCCATTGGATCAAGAAATTCAGGAAGCGGTAACCCACCAAAAGGAAGCATAGGCCCCATGGCGATATATAAAAGCGGTAAGGTAAAAATGGCGGACCAAATAAAACGAATCCAGAGGTTTTTCATTTGTTTTTGCTTTTTATCATTATCTTCAGTAGCATCTGTCGGACTAGATGATTCGACAGTCGCTTGATAACCTGCGTCCTGCACTGCTTTAATAATATTTCCTGTTGTTACCGCATCTTCATCGTAACTCACGTCCATTTTTTCCGTAGCCAAATTAACTGAGACTTCTTGTATGCCGTCAACTTTACCTACGCTTTTTTCAATGGCTTGTACGCATGAGGCACAGGTCATTCCTTCAATTTCAAATGTTTGAGACGCAATGTTTTTAAGCGCCTTATACCCTGCATCTTCTACTGCGCCTTCAATATCACTTCCGGCAAGAACCGTCGAGTCATAGGAAACATCCATTTTTTCCGTAGCTAAATTGACCGAAACATCATCGACACCATTGAGTTTGCCTACACTTTTTTCGACTGCCTGCACACACGAGGCACAGGTCATTCCTTCAATATTATATGTATCTTTTAACAAAATCGTCGCCCTCCCTACTTATAATTGTTTGTGTAAGAAAGCCAAACAGCTTTCTTACACATCCAACTATATAACTACACTTTTTCTGCTGTATATCCTGCTTCATTTACCGCGTCTACAATGCTATCTTCTTGTAAAGTATTGTTATCAAAAGACACTGTTAATCTTTTATCATCTACATCCACGTTAGCATTTTGAATACCAGTTAATTTATTAACTTCACTTTCAATTCTTACTTTGCAATGTGCACAAGACATATCTGGTACTGAGTAAGTTACTGTATTCATATAGAATTTCCTCCAAAAATTAAATTATTTTTACACGCATGTACATTTTACATGCTCAACGGTATATGACCGTATGTGTCAAGTTTATTGAGGTTGAATAAAAAAACCGTCTTTTGGGGCAGACACGAAGTTATTTTCAACCTCACTTTCGTTCGGTTTGCCCTCATTATCTCTAACAAAAACAAGTTTTTATTAGAGATAATTCGGGGTCATTATTAATTGGTTTAATCCTTTGGCGAATTGGCCTAAAGGGGCACTTTTCGCTTTTCCTTCGCCCATTTGTCCTTTAAACGCACCTTCATGAGCTTGAAAATGAGGTTTTTTCTGTACCCAG
>NZ_AUIQ01000047.1 GCF_000423785.1 Tetragenococcus muriaticus DSM 15685
TTGACACGATACGCTTTCAATTGTTCCATATCGCAGGGAGAGTCACGGAACATGCGCGAAAAATTCAAGTTCACCTTTCTAGTACCAACGTTTATAACACGCTTTTCTGGGAAGTCCTTACGCGAATTCAGCGATTGAATCTTTAACTTATTCACTTCACTCTTTCCTTATAAAAAGCTTATTTTCCACCTTCTAGGAAGAACTTTATCCTTTTTTAGCGTTCTACAGTAGTTCTTTCCTGTACTTGGCTCAAAATCGACAGTAAAAATAGAAAATAACACGAACAACAACCCTGTTGACCGGCCCGATTAGTTATCCACAAATTTTTAGAAATCATTCAGGTTTATTAATATATTAACTAATGTAATTTCATAAAAAGGATCAATAATACCAAAATAAACAAATGAATCAATAGCGAAGAACCCTAACAAAGCGATAATAAACCAGGTAATATTTAATTTACTAAACAATCTCATTTTTTCCACCTACACTTTCTCTTTATTTGATTTTCCTAAAAGTCCTGATGGACGAACCAGTAGGATTAAAATCAAAATAAGGTAAACCACAGCGTCGCGTATCATGGAATTTCCATAGGCAGAAATCATTACCTCAATAATACCAATAAGGAGACCTCCAACCATCGCTCCAGGGATCACACCTATTCCTCCAAAAACAGCAGCAACAAAAGCTTTCAAACCTGGCGTCGCTCCCATCGTTGGATCAATCGTATTATAATACATGCCGACTAATAATCCACCTGCCCCTGCCAAAGCAGAGCCTAGTAAAAAGGTAAAACTAATGATTGTGTTGGGATTAATTCCCATCAATTGTGCAGCTTTTGAGTCAATGCTAACTGCACGCATGGCTTTTCCCATTTTTGTTTTTTGAACAACTAATTGTAGTAAAACCATAAGTACAAGCGATGTGCCTAATAGTAAGATTTCCATTTGGTTAATGCTTATATTTCCCAAAGTATAAGTATCATTCTGAATTAATTGAGGAAAAGACCTTGCTTCTGGTCCAACAACATAGATCATAATGTTTTGTAATAAGTACGACATAGCAATTGCTGTAATTAGTGCTGTAATACGTGGAGAATTTCTTAAAGGTTTATAAGCAACTTTTTCAATAAAGACACCTAAAAACGCTGTGACGAGCATGGTTAGTGCTAGTGTCACAAATATGTTCCATTCTAAGCTTAAAAATATAAAATAACTTACGAATGCCCCAATCATATAAATATCACCGTGAGCAAAATTAATTAATTTTATGATCCCATAAACCATTGTGTATCCTAGAGCAATCAAAGCATACACACTTCCTACTGAAAGACCATTAATTAATTGTTGGATAAAAGCTTCCATTTTTGTTTCTCCTTCCAGTAATTCTTCGTTTTCTTATATTTTCGTAATGATGTAAAAATGAAAAATATTATCCATTTTCTTTGCATCATATCCTCATCAAAGGAGAGCATTTGACATTACTATTAACAAAATAAAAGCAGACTCTTCTGAATTTTCAGTAAATTATTGCTGTACTTACCTATTATTAAATTAGTACACGGACGCCCTTTATTGTAATTTGTCAAACTAGTCTTCTATTTAAGCGTTAGAAACATGCTCTCCGATAAATGATTAAAGGATACTTACAAATAAATTTCTACTCTCCATCTGGTTCAACTTCGCTAGTTCCCACTTCTTCCCCCTCTTGAACTTCGATAATGCTAACTGTTTTAATAGGATCATGCATGTCATCAAAAGAAAAAGTGCCCGTAATACCAGCAAAATCTTCAATATTCTCAAGACCTGTATTGATATCTTCTGAATTTGTTGAGCCTGTTTCTTCAATCGCTTCTTTTAGTAAATAAACAGTGTCATAAGCTAGTCCTGCAAACATGTCCGGATCCGTATCAAAATTTTCACGATAATTAGCAACAAAGTCTTGCGTATCAGGATCATCACTGGTTAGAACAAAATGTGAGGTATGGTAAATATTATCCATATTTTCTGGAGAAGCTAGTTCATAAATGATCTCATTACCAAAACCATCTGGGCCTAAAATAGGCTGATCTATCCCCATTTCTCGAGCTTGGTTAATGATAGGTCCGCCTTCTTCATAATACCCTGGAACAAAAATAACATCAAAATCCATTTGCTCGATGTTGGTTAATTCAGCGTTAAAGTCATTCTGACCTTCAGAGAAGTTCTCAACAGACACGATCTCCCCATCAAAAGCCTCCGTAAATTCCTCCGTCAAGCCCGTTGCGTAATCACTTGAATTATCTCCTAAAATAACTGCTCTTTCTGCATCCAGTTCATCGTTAGCAAAAGTTGCTAGTGCGCCTCCCTGGAAAGAATTCGTAAAGCCTGTTCGATAAGCATATGGATGTACATCTCCATCTTCATTCGTTAAAACACCATCATCAGTCGCACTTGGAGAGATAAGTGGTACCTGAGCTTCATTTGCATTTGGAATTGACGCTTGCATAGGTCCAGTCAATGCCGGGCCAATCATCGCAACCACATTATCACGTGTGGACAAACGTGTCGCAACACTAGAGGCTTCTGCTTCATCAGATTGTGTATCATATTCTTCGATATTAATCTCTTGACCATCAATTCCACCATCTTCGTTAATTTCATCTGCTGCCATTTGAACAGCGTTTGCTTGAGTATTTCCATAAGCGGAGGCAGAACCAGTTAGTTCAAACATTGAACCAATATTAATCGGTTCTCCATCTTCAGCAGTATTTCCTTCTTCTCCACCACTACCACTAGAACATGCTGTAATAAATAGCGTGGAAAAACCTATAGCCCCCAAAAACCATTTTTTCATTTGCATAACATTTTTCCTCCTCAGGGTAATTTATTAAACACCATCAAAAATTAAAACTATTCGTTGAATAATAACCAAAAAAAGGCGGCAACCCGTTTCATGGGCTGCCGCCTTAGTTAAGAGCCCAATCCACGAGAAATAGGACTCTACTAAAAATAGGTAGAATCCTGGCTACTTAACTAATAATAATAATTCTTGATGTGACAAAGGCGTAGAAACAACGCTATTGACATTCATTTGTGAAGTTACTGTCTTATTCATTATCTCTACCCCTTTCGTTTAATTGAAATTATAATAACAAATTAAATTAATCACTGCAATACTTATTTTTATTTTGTTTGAATATTTTGATAAATTTCTTGTAGTTAAGGTTATAAAAATATTCCAACTATTATGATTACGCTATTAGCATATGAGAATTATCCAATAATGATAGTCTCCTCAGGATATTTAAAGCTCGCTTCTTTTTGATTCGCGCGTAAAACTAGAGAGAAAAAGACGGTCATAACGCCCACCCTACCTATAAACATCAATAGTAAAATAATGATTTTTCCTATAATAGTTAACTCTGGTGTAAGCCCCATAGTAAGCCCGACAGTTCCAATAGCTGAAACCACTTCAAATACTATATATTCTAGTCCTAATCCATTAACATCCGGAATGACTTCAGTAATAGAAAGAATCATTGTGCTTAAAATAATAACAGATAAGAACAAGAAAAATAATGTAAACGCCCGTGTTACAGTACCTTCTCTAATCGTACGATCATGAATTTCTGCATGACTACGACCCTTAAATGTACTATATATTTTTATTAATAATACAGCAAAGGTCGTTGTCTTAAGGCCTCCTGCTGTCGATCCGGATGTCCCTCCAATAAACATCAAAACCATTGTCAGCATCAAACCTGCATGTGTCATTGAGAAATAATCTATTGAATAAAAACCAGCGGTACGTGGCGTAACTGACATAAAAATCGTATTAAAAATGCGTTTACCAAAAGCCCCCGTGCTAAGCTCAGGATTATTATATTCTGTAATAAGAAAACTTAACGCCCCTAGTACCAACAAAGATGCAGTTATCCATAGAGCCAATTTACTATGTAAACTTAATTGTCGTTTTCCTTTAGCCCTTAACAATAGATCGCTCCAAACAAAGAACCCAAGACCTCCTGCAATAATTAAAAAGCTAATAACCATTAAAACCCAAGGATTATTTTGAAACCCCACAAGACTATTTCCAAACAAATCAAAACCAGCGTTACAAAAACTGGAAACAGCATGAAAAAGACTATACCATAACCCTTTTTTCCATCCAAATAGGGGAACAAAATATATTCCTAGTAAAATAACACCTAACACTTGTATAGCCGATGCAGTTTTTATTATGTTTAACAATGACCGTATTTCTCCTGACATACGGTCAGAATTTAAGGTCTCCTGTAAGACCATTCGTGTACTTAAGCTAATTCTTCTTTTGGAGAGTACAAAAAAGAACACTGGAATTGACATAAAACCGAGAGCGCCAATTTCAATTAACAATAAAATCACCGACTGGCCAAAAACTGTCCAATGTTCACTAGTCGTCAACGTCGTTAGCCCGGTAATACAAACCGCTGAAGTAGCAGTAAACAGTGAATCTATAAATGAGGTAACTTCACCACTTCTAGATGAAATTGGGAGCATTAAAATACCAGCCCCAATTAAAATCAAACCAGCAAACCCTAAAGAAATTGTTTGAAAAATAGATAGATGCTTTTTTCTCATCTCTTTTATCCTCTCTTTCCCCTTGAAATAAGCTTATTATAATAAATTGCATCTTAAGTTTCAACAATTACTTTGTATTCTTTACTTAATATCATCAGAAGTCCAAGCTTTGGTCATGTGTATTGGTTAGTAAAGAAATATAAGAGAGATCTATTACTTACGAGAAAATGTACATTTATACAAGAAAACATTCTAAAAATAACCCGAGTAGAAAAGAAGAACAGCGCATATAAAAAACCATTTTTATTCGACAATTTTTTCCTATTTAATTTTTGCTACAAATGCTTGCCATGGCTGTAATGTAATATCTTTTAATGTTGTTACTCTATCAGATGTATTTTGTATAATGATTTCTTCGATTTCTTCTTTTGAAGAAAAAAATTGTTCTTCATTGGAAAAATTTGTCACAATCAACCAACGTTCTCCGTTGTACATCCGATAATAGCTAAATACCTCATCGACCGTATCCACTAATTCAAAATCTCCCCAAACCATAATTGGATGATCTTTACGTAATTGAATAAGCTTTTGGTAGGTATAAAAGACAGAATTAGGGTTATTCAAAGCTGCTTCAACATTAATTTCTTTATAGTTTTCATTCAAAGCAATCCAAGGAGTACCCGACGTGAATCCACCGTTTCTACTGGCATTCCAAGGAATTGGGCGGCGAGAGTTATCTCTTCCTTTTGCGTTAATAGAAGCTATAATCTCTTCCTTTGCATAACCTTCTGCTAAACGTTCATGATACATATTGATCGACTCAATATCCTTGATTTCTGAAATATCGCTGAAAGGTGTCCCCGTAGCACCAATTTCTTCTCCCTGATAAATATAGGGCGTTCCTTTCATCATATGCAATAAAATGGCTAGCATTTTCGCACTTTCTACACGATATTCTTGATCATTACCCCATCGCGAAACAATACGTGGTTGATCATGATTATTCCAGAACAACGAATTCCAGCTTTGGCCATCTAATTCTGTTTGCCATTTAACTAAAACCTCTTTCAATTCTGCAATATCAATGGACTTTAAATCCCACTTTTCTTTGCCCTTCTGTTTATCCAAACCAACGTGTTGAAATTGAAAGACCATGGATAATTCTTTACGGCTAGGGTTCGAATATAATTTCGCTGTTTGTGGAGTAACAGCCATCGTCTCACCAACAGTAAGTAAATCATGATTACCAAAAGTAGCCTCATGCATTTCCTGTAAATAATCATGTAATTTGGGGCCATTCGTGAGTATTTTTTCTTCTGGGACTTTTCCAATGAGATCAATCACATCCATTCGAAAACCACCAACACCCTTATCAATCCAAAAATTCATCATATCGTAGATCGATTGACGCATTTCTTCATTTTTCCAATTCAAATCAGGCTGCTTTTTACTAAAAAGATGTAGATAGTACTGGCCGCTTGCTTCATCAAACTCCCAAGCTGATCCGGAAAACATTGAGGTCAGATCGTTAGGTGGTCCACCATTTTCAGAAGGATCTTTCCAAATATAATAATCACGATAGGGGTTATCTTTTCCTTTTTTCGCTTCAATAAACCATTGGTGCTCATCTGAAGTATGATTGACTACTAAATCCATAATCACTTTGATGTCACGTTTATCAGCTTCTGCTATTAGTTTGTCCATGTCCTCCATGCTTCCAAATTCGTCCATAATTGATCGATAATTAGAAATGTCATAACCATTATCATCATTTGGAGATTGGTAGACAGGAGAAAGCCAAATCGCTCCGATCCCTAGTTTCTCCAAATAGTCCAACTTTTCTATGATACCTCTTATATCTCCGACACCGTCACCATTACTATCTTTAAAGCTCCGTGGATAAATTTGATACACAACCACTTCTTGCCACCAATGTTTTGCCAATTTATAGCCTCCTCATGTATGATTATAATATAGATGTCGATGTATATTAATGTCATCCTAATATACTTATAAAGAATTATCAACTACACGAAAAATTGGTTTGGAATCAACCAAAACCAAGATTCACATTTTATAACGAATGACGGAATGATGACTTATTAAAACATGTTTAATTGAAATGAACAACGTTGTTATCTTTACTATTTTAGGGAAAAGGAGGAACTAATCATGGGGAAAAAAACAGTTTATTTTATATGTACAGGTAATTCTTGTCGCAGTCAAATGGCCGAAGGTTGGGGTAAAAAAATACTAGGTAAAGAGTGGAATGTATATTCTGCTGGCATTGAAACTCATGGTGTAAACCCTAGAGCAGTAGAAGTCATGAAAGAAATAGGAATTGATATTTCAAACCATAATTCTGATTCGATTGATAGTAAAACCTTAAAACAATCAGATTTAGTGATAACTTTATGTAGTGATGCAGATAAAAATTGTCCTATATTGCCTCCCCATGTAAAAAAAGAACATTGGAAATTCGACGACCCGGCAGGTCAAGGTTGGCCAGTGTTTCAACGTGTTAGGGATGAGATTCGGTCAGCTATTGAAAAATTTCACTCAAGATAATCATTATCGAAGCTATGGCATAGATGAAACGAAGACAAAAATATTATTAAGTTAACATCTACTAAGTATCAGCAGATGTTAACTTTTTTTAATAGTTAATCACTATTTTTTATTTTGCGATAATTGTTTAATATTCATACTTATCAAACCAGTGCTTCGTTTTATTTGAAAATTTCACTAGCAATAGCATTATCGGGACCTCTATTAAAACACCAACCACAGTGGCTAAAGTGGCCCCTGAATTTAACCCAAATAATGAAACCGAAACAGCTACTGCAAGTTCAAAAAAGTTACTTGTTCCAACCATTGCTGCTGGCGCTGCTATAGAAAAAGGTAATTTACATGCTCTTGCTCCACCATACCCAAGAAAGAAAACAGCAATGTTTTGAATAACCAGGGGGATAGCAATTAATAAAATATGAAATGGATTACTTAAAATTTGGTCTCCTTGAAAAGAAAAAATAATAATTAACGTTAATAATAAGCCGATCCTCGTCGTTCCATCAAATTTATTTACAAACGTATTCTCAAAATAACTTTTGCCCTTGTTACTTATTACATACTTTCGAACAATAATTCCTAAAGCTAGAGGAATAACAATAAAGACAAATATCGAAAGAAAAAGGGTTTCCATAGGTACGGAAACATTTCCTACTCCTAATAAAAGAGCGACAATCGGAGCATACAAAAAGAGAACAATAATGTCGTTTATAGAAACTTGTAACAACGTGTATGCTGGATCTCCCTTAGTTAAACTACTCCATACAAATACCATTGCTGTACAAGGGGCTGCGCCCAACAAAACAGCTCCTGCAATATATTCTCTAGCTAAATCTGTATCTAAAAAAGGGCGAAATACAAATAAAAAGAAAAAAGCAGAAATGGCAAACATAGTGAACGGTTTAATTAACCAGTTAATCGTAGTTGTTAACATGAGACCTTTAGGTTTTTTTCCTGCATGCAAAAGACTGCTAAAATCTATTTTTAACATCATTGGAAAAATCATTAGCCAAATAAGAATTGCTGTAGGAATTGAAACATTATAATATTCAAATTGATTTAAAAATTCTGGAATTGCTGGTACGAGTTGACTTAATAAAACCCCTGCAATCATAGCAAGTGCCACCCAAAGTGACAAATAACGTTCCCATAATCCCATACCAGTATTTTCCTGCGAGTTTATTTTCTCCTCTTGGTTCATATCACTTTCTCCTTAATTTTTTCGAAATAACAAACGGTAAAATAAATGATAAAAAAGTCCTTTACACGGTGATAATTTTTATTTCACCAGATATTATCTTTATTAGGCTTTACTTTCTCTCTATTATTTACTGAACAATTCTTATTTGCAATAGTATTGCAAATACAATCGTCGGTGTTTTGCCTCAAATCTTGAACAATAGTAGAGAGAGCTTTCATATGACTCTCATTTAATGAATAATTATGCCACGTCCCTACTTTTCTTGTTTTCACAATTCCTGCATTGATTAATACTTTCATATGATGGGATAACGTAGGTTGAGTGAAATCAAAGAGTTCTAATAGATCGCATGCGCACCGCTCTCCACAAGACAACATATCAACAATTTGTAACCTTGTGGGATCTCCCAAGGCTTTAAAAACTTTTGCAGTTAATTCATAATGCATTTTTAGCTCTCCTTACATAGATAATTATCTATATAAAGTCAACATTTCTCTTAAAGTGAATAGAAAAGACCTTTTCTTATTCCAGATAGCTATCTTTCTTAATAAAGTACATAAGCGCATCTAATAAAAATTCATTATTTCATTTATTTTTTCGTTGAATGGATTTTTTTCAATAAATACTTGTCGAATAGCTTCATCTTCTATTTCATATATTCTCTACGATGAATATGCTTTTAAGTAAAGATGAAAATGGTATTGTTTTTAAAATAGATAAGTTAAAGAATTCTTCAAAAAAGGATTGTCATTTTATATACAATAGCTTAAAATACTTAATAGATTATAATAATTCTAATCTAAACTTTTTAAGTTTATCAAAGGAGCGTGATTCTAAAAAATTCCTTTTTTGGTTTGTAGGTCGTAACCATGACAAAAAGACGCAAAGGATAAGGGATAATTGATAATCGTTATCAATTAGGTAGTTCGTTTAGCATATAAAAAGAGGAGGAAATTTCAATGAAATTTGAAAAGACAAAAGAAACACTGAATCAATTAGTAGCAGATTTAAGTCAATTTGCCGCTGTGATTCATCAAATCCATTGGTACATGCGTGGACCAAAATTCTTAACATTGCACCCAATGATGGATGATTATATGGATGAAATTAACAACCAGTTAGATGAAATTGCAGAACGCTTGGTCGCATTGGACGGTTCTCCTTATTCCACGTTGCAAGAATTTGCTGATCATACGGGGATCAAAGATGAAGTTGGTACTTGGGATCGTTCAATGAGCGAACGTTTGGAAACTTTAGTATCTGGTTACCGTTATTTGGCAGACCTTTATCAAAAAGGGATTGAGGTTTCTGGTGAAGAAGGCGATGATGCCACACAAGATGTCTTTATTGCTTATAAAAGAGATATCGAAAAAAATATATGGATGATTCAAGCTGAACTTGGTCATGCGCCCAATAATGATCCGGCATAGAAATTTTTACTTGCCTAAACATACTCTGATTAGCTGTTAAAAAAACAAAGCTTTCTTTCTATCAGCAAAGAGCGAGGTTCAGAATTTATAAAAAAAAAGAAGAACCGGAAAATGAAGATTCATTTTAGACTCTCCAATTTCTAGCATTGGTACCCAAGAAATCGTTTCCTGCGGCCAGTGCTAGTTTTTTTCTTTTGAGAAAAAAATAAAATAGATTCCTTCTCCTATTTTTCTAATTTGATTTTTGTAAGTTTTTCTAACTTTGTTAATAAATTATTTTGTAAATCAACAGTATCAACGCGTTCATCATAGTGTGTTAGTTTCTTATGATAATAGTAATTTCCTGATTTCAATACTTGGCTATCTGTTGCAGTTGCGAGCCAGATTTGTGACAAGTATCCGTCTTGCAGGCTATCATTTGCAGCAGTGCCTCCCATTCTCGTAGGCACCCAACCTGGATCCACTGCATTTACTATTATATTCGGATACAAACGTGCTAGCGACTTCATTAGTAATAATATCGCTAACTTAGAACCAGAGTAGGTTACACTCTCTGCTAAATTATTAATATCCAATTGGGAATTGGGATGCATGTCTGATGACACGTAAATCAGTCGTTCAGTTTTCTCAATTAATTTTGTCAACATATAAGGCGCTTCTATGTTGACTGTAGCAGTTATTTTACTATCGGATGTCATTACACCAGCATTATGAATCACTGCATCAAAGGGACCTAATTGATTTACTTGATCGGCTATAGAGATAATCTCTTCTTTTTTTGATAGGTCACCAACCACCACATGACTAGCTTCTGGATTTTCTTTTAAAGCGTCCTCTGCTCGTGTATCATTTCGAGCATGCAAAACGACCTCACTACCTTCTGCAATCAACTCTTTAGCCGTGAGTGCGCCAAGTCCTGTAGAAGAACCCGTAATAAAAACCTTTGCCATAATAAACCTCCTGCATCTTTTAATAAATAGAATTTAAAGGCTTTATAATTAAAGTCAAAATTCTTAAACAAACATAATCCAGTGTTTTTCTTCTTATTTTAATTTGTCTTCCAAGTGACTAATCAACTTCGCTGGGTTTCCCCCTACAATCGTATTAGGAGCTACATCTTTAGTCACTACTGAACCTGCAGCAACAACTGAATTTTCCCCAACAGTTACGCCAGGAAGAATGGTTACATTTGATCCAATCCAAGTTTTTTCTTTTAGTACAACAGGAGCTAAATGCAATATGCCACGATTATCTGGATCGTAATCATGGTTAATCGTCGCCAAAACCACATTATGTCCGATTAAACTTTGGTCTCCAATGGTAATGCCACCTTGGTCTTGAAAACGACACCCGGAATTAATAACGGCATCTTTTCCAATGCGTATATTCTTACCAAAATCGGTGGTAAAAGGCAAAAATAAAGAAAAATTTTCATCTAACTCTTGCCCAATAATCTGAGACATTTGTTGTCGAATTTCTTCATCCGTATAAACTCCTGTATTAAGTTTCATACATAATTCCCGCGCTTCATTAGATACTTCATCCATCATTTGAATAGCCTCAGTATTTGGGTAAAGCACACCTTTTTCTGCAATTTCTCTTAAAAGCCCTTGTAATTCCATTTCACTTTTCCTCCTCGTTATCATTTTTTTAATTTACACGCCTGGCCTTAATTATCATTTTCAGTATTAAGTTAATATTAAATTCCAGAGTATACTTGAGAATTCGTTCTATCTTCTTAGGTAATTTTCCGAATTACTTTACAAGGCACGTCGCTTGCGATTACCTTTGAAGAAATACTTTTTGTAATTATGTCCCCTCAATTTTAGATCAAAAATTAAAGTTAAAATTTAAAAGAAAATGTTGGGCTATATTCATCAATTCCTTTTGCGTGACTCTTCCAACAATTTGGATTTTTCTTCCACCTTGTTCGGTATAATCCAAGCTATAGACTTGCTTTGTATTTATTTTACTGTTCTCACTTAATTTTTCATTTTGAATTGAAACAAAATAGGGGCGCTCTTTATCTGTCGAGGTAATGGGACAAACAATGATTAAATTCGATGCTAAATTATATTCATCACGACTAATAACGACAGCCGGTCTTCTTTTCTTTATTTCACTACCTTTTGAAGGCTCAAAATCACATTAAAAAACTAGAAATATTATCAAAAGGGACTACTTATGTCACAGCCCCTTTTTTTATTTTGATATAAAAGTATCCATTTTCTAATAGAATTAAGTTACGTAACGAAATGATAAGATAAAAAAATTCTTGTCACTTTTATTGATAATGAGACCATGCAGAATAGATATATACTGTTTTCGTAGTCTCATCAACATGATAAACGACACGATGCTGCCGATTAATTCTACGTGAATATCTGTCAAGATGCTTCGGTTGTAGTTTCTCAAAAGATTGTGTGGGAAGATAAGGATCCTCTTTTAACGTTTGTACAATTCGCTCAAAAGAAGGTTGTAGGCTCGATTGCCTAATTTTTTTTAAATCCTTTTTTGCTCCTGAATGAATTTTCACCTGGTAACTCTGGCTCATAGTTCCTCCCAGTCGATATCATCGACATCGATAAATTCACTAGAATCTTGCTCTCGTTCTCGAACTTTATCTAAAACACCGGTTTCTTCTAAATACAAAGTTTCTTGAATCGAACGCCAGTCTTCTAAACTTATCAAAACAGCATTATTTTCGCTTCGTTCACTTACAATCTCAACTTCTCTATGATTCTCGTTAACTTCTTTTAATAAACGATAAAAGTTTTTGCGCGCTGAACTAGGATTCATAGGTGTTTGTTCCATGAGTCAATCCCCCCTCTTTCATTAATAAAATAGTTTTCAATTCTATAGTTAATTATAAAGTACTTAATTAAGTACGTCAATTAAAACATTTTAGTATTTCAAGTTCTTTGCGTTCTTTCTAATTATATTTAATAAAAAACATAAAAATTGCAACAAATCCCCTATTTAAATTGGGACATAGAATGAAGGGATATTTTGTCTACTTTTTCCATTTGTCAGATATGCCAAGTAACTATTTACTTGGAACGTTTCTACTAATTCTAAGGGACATATTATGAATACTTTCTTTAGGGATCCACGTTTTAGACAAATTAGAAAAAAAGTCGGACGTAAATGGATTTTCCCTGTTCAAGAGACCCATACTTTTCTTAAACAATGGATATTAGAACAACCAAATGAGTAAAAAATTGAAAAGCGGAGGACAGTTTGGTATGGTAAGCGTGTATGTAGCTGTTCTCTTTCAATTCACTTGAAAGGTTTGAAAGAAAATGGTAATTGAAAAAATAAAAAGGAAAAACATCATTATTGCTTATCGTTCGAAAGTTTATTTTAAAGGCAAGCGATATGTAGGTAGTAACAGAAAAACAAGGAAAGAAGCTGAATTAGATGAAGTAAATCAGAGAAGAGAGTTTCTAACTGGAAATTATCTAGAGGAAACAAATAAAACATTAGACCAAGGTTTTGATGATTATATTACCTTAATAGCACCGAAAAAATTGTCCTACAAAGCGCTAAAGGTTGCTCAAGCAAATTATAAAAACCATATCCAACCTGAGCTAGGACAACATCTGCTAAATGATTTAAGGCCCTTAGAGATTCAAAAGTTTCTGAATAAAAAGGAAACTAAGTTGACAGGTGGCACTGTTGTAAAATTTTATACTTTACTCAATCAGATTTACAAAATGATGCTTAGCTGGAACGAACTAAAAAATAATCCTTTACAAGGTGTATCTAAACCCAAAGTAGAGTATAAACCTAAAACAACGTTGTCCAAGGGAGAAGCCCATCGTTTCTTATCGGTCGCAACAAATTATCAAAGCTATATGGCATTCTGGCTTGCTTTACAATTCGGTTTAAGACTAGGTGAAGCTTTGGGGATACAATGGCAAGACATCGACCTCAAGCATAATATTCTTTATATTAGACATGCTTATCATGAAGAAGAAGACAAGCTAGGGCGTTTAAAAACAAAATCATCTAAGCGCTCAATTCCGCTTTCCCAGTACCAAGCGGAATATTTAGCAAAGTACAAGGAAAAGCAAATGCCTAGAAGTTCTCTAGTAGCTTCTAATACTAAAGGTGGCTTCTTGATAAAAAGTAATATCAAGCGTGCAAGAATTCAAATTTGCAAACGAGCTGAGGTGCCTAATGTGACTTTTCATGAGTTACGACACACGCATGCTACTCTAATGCTTGAAATGAATGAACATCCTAAAATCGTTCAGCAACGACTAGGACACGAGAAAGTGGAAACCACTTTAGATATTTATTCTCATGTACGACCGCAAATTCATCAAGAATCGGCGGAACGTTTCTCGAAATTTTTTGAAGGATAAAAACTCGTCCCTATTTCGTCACCAAAATCGTTATTATAAGAAAATTATCAATGGAGATACAAAAAAAGAACCTTGATATATCAAGGTTCCCAAGCCAAGCCGTCTGCCAGATTCGAACTGGCGACCCCCACCTTACCATGGTGGTGCTCTACCTGCTGAGCTAAGACGGCAATTATTTCGCACAAAATATAGGTTACCTAAAACAAGTATAATTGTCAACCACATCTTGTATTTTTCTAATAACTGTTTGTTATTGGAAAATATTTAGTAGCTCAGTAGGTTTACTTATTATTTTTTGGGCTCCAGCTTCTATGAGTTCCTTTTTCTCACCAAAACCGTAAAGCACACCTATACTATCAATGCCATTTTCTTTGGCTCCAGTAATGTCATGAGCTCGATCTCCAATCATGACTACAGTTGAGAGATCTCCTATCTTTTCTGCTTTTAAAGCATCATGAATAACTCCTTTTTTATCCGAACGTACACCTTTTAAATCCGCACCATAAATACCATTAAAAAATTTCATATAGTCTAAATGTTTCATGATTTTTACCGCAAAAAATTCTGGTTTGGATGTCGCAATAAACAGTTCATATTTTTCTGCTAGTTGCGTTAAAACTTTTTCAATCCCTTGATACGGCGTTACTTGATACATCCCTTTTTCTTTATAAAGTGTACGATAATGATCAATAGCCTCTTTTGCCTCATCTTCTGACATACCAATATTGAGGAAAGATTCCATTAATGGAGGACCGATAAAGGTTTTTAAAGTTTTTTGAGGAAGTGGACTACGATTCATTTCTTTTATAGCATAATTAAGTGAAGCGTAAATCCCTCTACTTGAATCAATGATTGTTCCATCTAGGTCAAATAAAAGCTTTGTCTTTTCCAAAAATTCAACTCCTTTTTACTCCCATTCATTTTAGCATATCATTTTTCCTTTTCAATTGGCTTTTTCCAGTTTTCTTTAAAAAACGGAATTAAGTCTTCACCTGCTACTTCTCCAATATCTGTTACATGATATTTATTTGCATGATTTAGGTGAGATGCATGTTCTTCATAATAGTCTACAGCCTGAATGGTATCAATAACTTCTGCTCCAGCTTGTCTGCGTTCTTCATGAGAAATAAGCGAATATTGTGTAAATGCAGTTTTAGCACCTTTACTTGACAAAATATATAGATAAAAAAACGACCCAAGAAAAAGTTTCTAAGGTCGCTTTTGCAACTGTTAATTCAAACTCCGGCAGTAGGACTCGAACCTACGACATCATGATTAACAGTCATGCGCTACTACCAACTGAGCTATGCCGGAATGTTCGGCGTGGCGATGTCCGACTCTCACAAGGGGAAGCCCCCTCACTACAATTGGCGCTAAGAAGCTTAACGACTGTGTTCGGCATGGGAACAGGTGTCTCCTTCTTGCTATCATCACCACACACACGGAAATGGATGCGTCCATTCCCTCAAAACTGGAGAAAAAGAAACCATCAACCTTCCTTGGTTAAGTGCTCGATCGATTAGTATCCGTCCGCTCCAACCCTCACGGGTCTTCCACTTC
>NZ_AUIQ01000048.1 GCF_000423785.1 Tetragenococcus muriaticus DSM 15685
CGTTTGGATCAATTATTAAAAACCGATTTGTCTCAGCTTCCTGACCCGTTTCAGCCCGTAGTCAAGACCTTTCGCAAGTATCGACAAGAGATCCGGCTGGCTTTAACGGTGCCTTACTCTAATGGTCCTTTAGAAGGTTTAAATAATCATATTAAAGTCCTAAAACGAGTCGCTTATGGTTTCCATAGCTTTGAGAACTTTCGGCAACGGATCTTTTTATACCGAGGAAAGTATTTCCAACCCGGACCCTTACCTATACAAACTAAAAAAAGCAGCTAGACCATAGCGCCTAACTGCTTCCTTTATTTATCGAGTTTTCTTTACCAACACCAGTTGACAAAGAGCCTCTTTTCTTATAAACAACACTAATCAGCAGATTGTAGTGCCTCTAACATATCTATATTTTTTAGCTTCCGATGAATAACAAACATTAAAATAAAAGTAATCAATAAAGTGATCCCAGCAGATAATCCAAAGTTGGAAAGTTCTAGGCCTGGGCTAAACATAGCATCATCTGGTGGGAGAGTCTGCATAATAAAGTCGTGTAAGAAATAACCAACAACATATCCTGCTAAAATCCCCAAAACAGAAAGTAAGATCGTTTCCCGATAAACATACATGGTAACTTCACGATCATAAAATCCTAATACTTTAATCGTAGATAATTCGCGAATTCGTTCGGAAACATTGATATTTGTCAAATTATAAATGACCACAAGCGCAAGCAAAGTAGCACATGTAATTAAAACTAAAATAACATTATTCAACCCATCAATAACGTTATCAATTTGTTCACTTATAGCACTAGATTGAACCACACCTTGAGTCCCATCCAAATCCATAAAGGCTGAGGATTGGTTATCAATATTTTCTTGCGAGGTATCCTCTAAAGTAACTAAGTAACTATTAGAATCTCCGCTAGAATCAAAAGCATTTTGGTAAGCCTCTTGACTCATATAGGCATAATGTCCCATATACATCTCCGTTATTCCTGCAACTTTTACTTTATGCGACTGATCTTCATCATCATTTAACGTTACTGTATCACCTGTTTGAGCACCTAGCAGATCGGCAAGTTTTTCCGATAAGATAACTCCATCATCTGGTAATGATAGTGGCTCTTGTGACTGTCGATTGATCATGTTTACATCCTGTTGAAATGCCCGTTCATCCTCAGGAGCTAGCAAAGTAATATCTTGTATATCATTATTTTCCCCAGCACGAACATTTAGTTCTTCATAGTAAACATCCGTCGCATGACGAACATCATCTTCTTCCAATTTGTTATTAAGCTGGTCTTGCTCTTCATCTGAAAGATCATCATTTTGGTTAACAATTAAATCATATTGAACCAAATTCTCAAATTGGTGATCTACAATACCTGTTAAGGAATCTCGAATACCAAAACCAGTGACTAATAGTGCGGCACAACCAGCTACACCAAAAATCGTCATAAACATCCGTTTTTTGTAGCGAAACAAATTACGAGCCGTGACTTTATAGGTAAAGCTCATACGATTCCAAAGAGGAGTAATGCGTTCTAATAAAATTCGAGAGCCTTTTTTAGGTGGTTTAGCCACTAACAACTGAGCCGTTTTTTCTTTTAATTCTCTGCTTGCTACCAAATAGGCTGGCAATGTCGTACATATTATGGCAATGGCAAATCCGATCAATGTATAAAGTAAAGAAAAATTCAAGGTCACCTGACTAAAGGTAGATGAAGCAGCGTAGGCTTCAAAAATAACTGATGGCAACAATGTATGTCCCAAAGCCGTTCCTAATATTGCGCCAAGTGAACTAGAAACTATCCCATAGACCACAAATTTTTTCTTAACATCCCAATTACTATAACCTAAAGCTTTTAAAGTTCCTGTATTTACTCGTTCTTCTTCGACAAATCGTGTCATCGTAGTCAAGCTAACTAATACCGCAATAGCAAATAAAAATACTGGGAAGATGTTCGATAAGATATCGACCCGTTGGGAGTTTTCTAAATATTGTTTATAACCAGGGTTCCCTTCTTTACGATCTTCAAAGGTATACTCAGGTGCTTCAAGATCATCAAGTTCATCTTGAGCATCTCTTAGCTCATCTTCTCTTTCTGGTATTTCCTCATCGGCTTCTTGTCTTTGCTCTTCATATTCTTCTCGATTTTCTTCGTATTCTTCCCTTTGCTCTTCCAGTTCCTCTTGAGCTTGTTCAAGTTGAGCTTGTTCTTGAGGTTGGTCCCCTGCAGCTTGAGCTAACTGAGTCTGATTTTCATCAATCTGCTCTTGCCCTTCTTGTATTTGATCTTGAGCATCATCAAGTTGTGAGCGAGCATCTTCTAACTCTTGTCTAGTATCATTGATCTCATCCCAGCCATCATCAATATCTTGCTGACGATCCTCTTTAACATCTGACAAGCGTTGTTCATCTTGATCAGCAAATAATTCTTCAACAGAATTTTGATGCTCACGAATTAATTGATCATAATTATCGCTATAAGCATTTAAGCCTTGTGTATCAGAAAAATTCATGCGAGCAATCATATAGACGTCTGAATCGAAGTTTCCTTCTGGTACTACACCATAACTATCTAATTGTCCTGTACCAACTGTCGTTTGACCAATATTTGTTGTTTCGGTAATTTCACTCGATTTAACAAAACCAACTACTTTGTAGGAAGTTCTATCTAAAATTTCTTGTGAAGTTTCCTCCGCTTCATCAGCATCTTCTTCGTCGTCAGATTCTCCTTGGTTAAGATCAATCGTATCCCCTAATTCAAAATGACTTTGCTGCTGATAATCTAAAACAATTTCGTCGTCTTCTTGAGGCATATTTCCTTCAACAACTTCATACTTTGAAAGATCTTCTGGTGTGGAAAAAATGCGCATACTCGTATCAGTATCTTTAACAGTCACATCTTCTAAATAGCCATACTCTACCCTTTCTAGCTGATCGGCGTTTGCTAAACGATCTTGGTCAGAGTCATTCAACCCCCAAGTTGAAGTCAATATCATATCAGCTAAATTCGTTTGATCATAAAAATTTTCCGCTGTCGCACGCATATCAGGTCCTGTAACTTTTAGTCCTACAAAGGCAAAGGTTCCTAACGCCATCAAACTTAAAATAGAAAAAAACCTACCCCAAGAACCGGTAATCGAACGTCCGATATCTTTCCAAAGCTTTTTCTTATGCATTTTTCCACCTACCATTCAATGTCATTAATATCGCTTGGTTGTCCACTTGTTTCAACCTTTTGGATCTTAGCATCACACATACGAATCACACGATCAGCAATAGGAGCAATCGCTGAATTGTGCGTAACGATAATTACCGTTGAACCTTCATTTCTACTTCTATCTTGTAGAATCTGTAAAATTTGTTTCCCCGTTTGTGAATCTAGGGCTCCTGTAGGTTCATCACAAAGTAAAATTTTCGGGTTTTTTGCGATGGCTCGAGCAATGGAGACCCGTTGTTGTTCACCACCTGAAAGTTGAGCTGGGAAATTATCGATACGATCGTCTAACCCAACTTGTTGTAATACATCGACAGAATCCAAGGGATCTTTAGCAATTTCTGAAGCTAGCTCCACATTTTCTTTTGTCGTCAAATTCTGTACTAAATTATAAAATTGAAAAACAAAACCTACACCATGACGACGGTAAGTAGTCAATTCTTTATCAGAATACGTAGAAATATTTTCACCGTCAATTATTACTTGGCCACTGTCATTGGTATCCATGCCTCCTAGAATATTTAGTAACGTGGATTTTCCTGCGCCAGAGGCCCCTAATACGACGACTAGTTCTCCTTTTTCAATAGAAAAAGAGAGAGAATCGTTTGCGATAATCTCTGTATCGCCGGTTTTAAATTTTTTCGTGCTATCTTTTAATTCAATATAGGTCATCCAAAAATTCCTCCTTATATGAACACCTTGTTGAGTTTCACGTAACATTATAGTATGCTTATTATCGGATTTCCATAAACAGCTCGCAAATTTTTGTCCATTTAAGCAATTAATGACACATAATGTTGATTTTACATACGCTTTCATTGGACACTATATTTAGAAAAGGAGATAGACATGCAACGCAATACACAAACAAAAAGAAAAATCAAACAAGCTTTAATCCATTTACTTAGCAAAAAACATTTAGAAGAAATTACAGTCAGCGATATCACACGCCACTCACAAATTAATCGAGGAACATTTTATCTTCATTACTTCGATAAATATGATTTGATTGAAAAATTAGAAGAAGAAATTTTATCAAATATTCAACAAATATTTGATAAACCCGTAGAAAAGGAAGAAGAAAACCCGTTAATACCGGATCGGTTAATTCTTGATGCCCTATATTATGTAAAAGATGACTTAGCTTTTATTAAGGCATTGGTAGAAGAAAATGGAGACCCTAAATTTGTCTCTACATTTAAGCAGTTACTTACAAACACCTTAAAAAAATACATTAATCTGCATGATAAAAGCCAATTATTGATTGAAAAGATTCCGAATGACTACGCCGAAGAAATTCTGCTTTCAAGTACTATTTCTATTTTATTACTATGGATTAAAAAGGGTGGCAAAGAGTCGCCAGAGTTACTTTTAAAGTACATTAACTACGCCCGAGATACTTCACCAACTGAATTAGTAAAGCCTTAGACGATCGCATTCAAAAAAGCTGTGACATAAGTTTTTTCTTTTGTCACAGCTTTTTTTGGTTACTCCACTCTAGGTTCACGGTTTTCTTGTATGTTTTCTACATCTTCACTGATACTTTGAGTCGCTTTATTCGTTTGTTGTGAAATATATTGGCCTGTCGTTTTTCCAGCGCTCGTTACTTTATCTTGGACTGTTTCGCTTTCTTGTTCGATTTCTTCTTTTGTTTTTATATCTTCAACATGCACATTGACTTCCACTACGTCTAAATGTGTCATTTTTTTGACTTGTTCAGCAGCAACTTTTTTAATTTGGTCATAAATTTGTTCTGCATCTTTACGGTACTCAATAACAACGTCTAAGTCTACTGCCACTTGTTCTTTGCCAACTTCAGTTTCTATGCCATTTGTGACATTATCTGAACTAGAAATACGTTCTGCCATGTTTGAGAAAAAGCCGCCATCAACGTGCAATAAGCCAGATACATTTTCTAAAGCAATGCCGATAATTTTTTGAATAACTTTATCTTCAAAAGTTAATTCCCCAGCAACCTGATGTTGTTCTTGGTTCGCATTAGCTCCACTTGCCTTTACAGTCTTGCTTGTTTGTTCAGCCATGTTCTTTTCCTCCTAAATAATTTCACATATTGTAAAAAACAACTTTACATATTTATCATAAAGCAAAGCTATGAAAATTTAAATTAAAAAGACATTAGCTGTAAAACCTTACGCTTTATTTAGAACCTTCTTAATATTTTTCTAACGATAAATCTCGTCAATCGTAATCTAAACGAAAGAATTGCTGTTTAACTATAGATACGCTATGATATGGGTAGGTAATAGAATATGAAGGGTATGAGCTCTTTTTATATCTCGTTTCTATGAACTTTAGCTTTATTTTCAACCGGAAATAAGAGTGTACACTTGATAAGCTAACACGATGGTTATTGGTTATACATGAGAGGAGTTGAGTAGAACTTACAAATGAGATTATGTTCTCTGTTTTGTTAGCGCTGACAAAAAGATGCTAAAAAAGAAAGGCTGAGGTGAAAGCACACAATGAGTACAAAATACTCGATAAAATTATTTATTATCTCTGATTCCACCGGTGAGACTGCACAAAAGATTACAACTGCTATATTCGCTCAATTTCCAGAATTAACTACTATTGAGACACAACACTTTGCCTTTATCGATTCTAAAGAAGAATTACTTAAAATCTTAAGGAATGCCTTACAAGAAGGAGCTATTGTTGCTAGTACTTTAGTTAAAGATTCTTTCAACGAAACTGCTCATGAATTTGTCGCACGTACTTCTTTAAGTTATGTAGATTTTATGACACCTATGATGAAATTTATTCAAGGGAAAACTGGTCTAGAACCTCAAGGAGAAGCACGAGCACAACATAAACTAACCCCTGATTACTTTACAAAAATAGAAGCAATTGATTTTGCTGTAAAATACGATGATGGGCAAGACCCAAAAGGTTTTTTTAAAGCAGATTATGTTATTTTAGGACCTTCACGTACTTCAAAAACACCTTTAAGCATGTATCTAGCAAATAAGTCCTACAAAGTAGCTAATCTACCACTAATTCCGCAGGTCTCTCTGCCTAAAGAGATTTTTGATGTGCCAAAGGAAAAGCTTATCGGTTTAGTAGCCACGCCTGAAGTGATCCAACGAACACGCGAAAAACGGTTAAATTCGCTTGGACTAGGTGGAAGTTCTTCTTATACTGATCTTTCTCATATCAAAGAAGAAATGGATTATGCCAAAGATATCTACCATAAATTAAAAGCAAAAACTGTACAGATCGATGATATGTCAATCGAAGAAACAGCAGAGTATATCACCCGTTTCCAAATCGGGCGTTAACCCATGATATATATAACAGAAGCTGGGACATAAATAAAGACAAGACAAAAATACCCGAACGATATTTGATAAGATTTTCTAATTGTCGTGAATTTGCGACGAGGACCTGCTGGACCGCAGGAGCAATCTCTCTTATAGTTCGGATATTTTATTATTAAGGCGACTTTTGTCCCAGCCTCTGTTTTTGTTTAAAAAGTAGAACAGATACGCTTCTTTTTATTACGTTAATTTGATTGATTGTTGTATACTAGCTACAGATTCTTCCAACTTTTCTTTTTCCCATTCATTTAATGGCACCAATAATTTTTTCTCCACTCCATATTTTCCTAATATACAAGGAACGCTATAAGCACACTCCCCTGTAACCCCGTACTCTCCATTTGTCATAGGCGTACTAACCGGATAAATACTTTTTTCATCTAATAAAATACAACGAGCGATATCAATGGCAGATTGGGATACCGCCACATTAGTCACTCCACTTTTAGCATCAAATACATCATAGGCCGCTTGTACAACTTCTTTTTTTACTTCTTCTGCTGTAAGCAGTGGAACTTCAGGAAAATAGGTCGGTAATTCATTATAGTCCAATCCACCAATTGTCAAATGACTGAGCACGGGAAAAGCAGCATAGCCATGTTCGCCCATCATATATCCAGAAACTGATTTAGGATCTACATGATAACGTTGGCCAAGTAATTGACGTAAACGCGATGAATCTAACATTGTCCCAGTACTTAAAAGTAAATTTTTAGGATAATCATAAGATGCAGCCACATGAATAATCGTATCAGCTGGATTGGTAACAAAAATCAGCATGGCTTCTTGCGTATATTGCGAGATATTTCCCATAATTTCATGAACAATTGGTAAATTTTTTGTTAAAAGTGCCTGACGATCTGCCGGTATCTCTTTATCTACATAAACATGAGTTGCGGCAATAATAACAATATCTGCATCTGCCACATCCTTATAGCTTCCTACATAAATCGTAATATTTTTACGCGACAATAAACCGCCTGCATGCATTTGGTCCAAACTCTCGCCAAAAGCCATCTGTTTTCTTGGGTCAATCAAAACGATCTCGCCAAAAAGTTCTGTTTGGACAGCCGTTGCTAATATACTGGATCCTACATGTCCTATGCCAATAATCGCTAATTTCTGTGTCTCCATGGCGTTCTCCTTTTTGCTTTATCTATTCTTTTATTCTACTTTGAAATAGTAACTTTGAATACCTCCATTCTACAACAGAATCTCAAAAATAGCCTAGTGAGTTTCCTATTTCTTGTCATTCAAACACTAACAAAAAAAGGAAGGCACTAGACTATGTTTAATCATTTTGTTCAATAATTTGTACAGTTGTTTTTGTTTGTTCTAACTGTCCTAATATTTTATCATAATGCTTGGTTGCATAGGCAGAAAACAGTACGTCCACCGTATATAATTGTATCAACAATGAATTGGTTGCTGAGCTTCTTAGAGGGGCTTCTCCGCCATCTGCTGTATGCAACAACACGTCAGCAACAGTTGCCAAAGTCGAATGGGCCTTACTTGTCATACAAACGACCGTCGTTCCTTGCTCCTTTGCTAGCAAAGCTAGATTGATCACTTCTTGTTTTTCCCCTGAATTCGAAATTAAAAAAACCCAAGCTGGTGCCTCATTCGTTACAATCGCTGTTGTCAATAAATGATAATCTTTACTATAAATCACTTTTTTTCCAATTCGTAAAAATTTCTGCGCAAAATCATCCGCCACAATGCCTGAAGCACCAATCCCGTAGGTAAATATGGAATCGGTGGATTCTAGCAAATGTACCACTTTCTCAACAGCTTCTACTTCAAGTTTTTCACCATTTTTTTCCAGTCCATCTGTCATTTTTAATAACAATTTCTGCTTCATTGTTTGGATGCTTTCATCCGGATCGATATCTGTATACAAGTTTCCTTCAATTGCTGGTTGACTAGCAGAAAGTTTCAATTTTAAATCAGTAAATCCTTCTAATCCTAGTGAATAACACAGCCTTACAACGGTTGCAGGACTTGTATTGGAAGCTTCCGACAAAGCTTTTGCGCTCATATAAATGACTTTTTGTGGTTGTTCAAGAATCCATCCAGCTAACTTTCTTTCAGCTTTTGGTAATTTATTTCGTTGATGTTGGATGGTAAAAAGAATATTCATTTCCCTGCACCTCATCTGTTACATATTTCATTTTGCTGCTCTTTAATCACCATCTGCAAAATTATCTATTTTTTTAAACTGCTCCGTTTGAACAAAACGAGCGATTTCTCTATCTCCTTTACGTTCGTCTACTACGTCAAGTAACGCCTGTAATTGCGAATAATCGCTTGAAGTTTGTTCCTTTTTATTAGCCTTCATATAACGATATTTAGCGTTCACCATATCAATCAATTTACTATTATTAGCCGCTTGATTATCTTCTTTATGACTATCAAAAGCTAATGTTGCTATTAGACCATATTGTCCTGTTAAAAAGTGATCGCCAACAAAATCATTTGGATCTTCCTCATTATCAACGACTGGAGTATTTTTAGTGTTCGTTAATAGGACTACAGACATATGATTAACAGGATCAATCACCGTTAACGTCCCCGTCCAACCTGTATGGCCAATTGTACTAGTATTAGCTAAGGGTGAAAATGCCCAAGAGTATAATTGTTGACCCTTACGACGCCACCCCAAACCAAAGCTAGGGTCTGTATCTTTAGGTTTAATAAACTGATCCATCGTATCTTCGTCAAAAAATTGATATCCCCCGTAACCCCCTCGGTTCATTGTAATTTGTGTTAATACGGCTAAGTCTTTTGCATTAGAGAAGAGCCCTGCATGTCCACTTACACCCTCCATCGAATAAAAAGCTTTTTCATCATGAACCTCGCCTTGGACCGTTTGTTTTCGAATATTATCAAAATCAACTGCCCCGTCACGAGTATTCCCATGTAATTCAGTCGCAGCAATTTGGTCTTTTTTGAAATGATGATCTAAGGGCCTAAATGTCGTATGTTGCAAATTTAAAGGTTGAAAATAGTTTTGAGCCATATATTCATCTAAACTTTGCTGTGTCACTTTCTCAATAATAAATCCTAGAAGCATATAATCAACATCGGAATACATTGTTTCTGTGCCCGGTTCATATTCTAAGGGTGTAGCTATAATTTTCTCCATAACGTTATTTCGATCTTGTGTGTAAAGTTCCTGATTGGCATCAGGTGTTGTTAAATCATCTGCTTCAGGGTCGTAGTTCTTATTGTGGTATTGAGGGTCTGCTGGAAAACCTGCTTGATGCTGTAAAATTTCTTTAATTGTTAAATCATCTTTTCCTTTTATCTCATCAGATTCCTCATCTTTAAACTCAGGAAAAATTTCACTAACTTTTTGGTTAATATCCAAGTCTCCCTCTGAAACTAACTTTTGAATAGCATAATTCGTCGCATACATCTTGGTGTTACTAGCCAAATCATACAGAGTATCTTCAGTGACTTTCGCGCTATTTTCTTGACGTTTACCTTGTTGATCGTAGGCATTTACATCTCCGTATGCGCTTGATTTAATCATTTTTCCATTTTTTGTCACTACCAATTGTGCCGAGGAAAATCCATTTTCTATTTCTGCATGAATAAGTTGGTCGATAAACTCAAAATTATCATTATTAACATAGTCATTGGTTTTATCTTCTAAAATCGGATAAGGAATTTTTATAGCCATTTCTGCCTTACTATTATTTTCAACTTGACTGACTTGTAAAGCATTATCCCCATTTTTGGTAAGTTCTGAAATATCAACTTGCTGCCAAGTTCCATCTCGTAAATTAGCTATGACTTGTTCATCATTTACATAAATCTCAAATGCCTTTCTATCATTCGTCTTTAACAACAACTCACCTTGTCCGGTATAACCATGAAAGGTTTGCATCTGATTTGTCAAAAGGGAACTGTCAAATTCTTCGTCCTCTGCTTGAATTGGATAGGTCTGACTAACTTGGTAAGAGCCTTTAGGATTGTTAATTTCTCTCACTTCCATTTTCTGTTGAACTACACATGCACTGGTAAAAAATAAAATACTAAGTACTATAGAAAACATCATAATCTTTTTCCAACACTTTTTCATATAAGTACCCTTCTTTCTTAGTGCCTTGCTTCAAAAAGTAAAAACTTACTTATATTTAAATTAAGTCTAGTAACTGACTTGTCGATTCAATTTGATAAGTCGCTTGGGACTGGTCAATATTGAATTGATGACTTTTCAAAGCTGCGACGGGCAAATTTGCCCGCCGCGCAGCTTCAATGCCAATCTTTGAATCTTCTACCACTAAACAATCGCTCGGTAATAAATGAAGTTGCTCAGTCGTATACTGATAAATTTCAGGATTCGGTTTACTACGAGCAAACATTTCTCCGCTGGTAATTAATTCAAAGTATTCCTTAATACGATTTGCTTCCAAAATTTGGTAAATATTTTCTAAAGGTCCTGAAGAAGCCACCGCCATACGAACATTTTTATTAGCCAGCTTCTCCAACGTAGGGGAAACATCAGAATTAAACATTTCTTTGTAATCTAACGAATATTGCCCTCGAAATGCTTTATAAGCTTGTAATAATTTCTCACGCTTTTTTTCATCATTTGGAACCAAATACTCAAACATGTCTTGAGCATTTGACCCGACAAATTGTTCTTGCATCTTTTTAGATACTGGAAGTCCAATTTTTTCAAAGAAATGCGCACGTCGCTTTTGGTAAGCTTTTTCTGAAAAAACAATGACACCATCTACATCAAAAATGACTGCTTTTCTCATATAATTCTACCTTCTCGAATATCTTCGTTGGTCCCAAAGAAATAAGTTAATACAAAGCCACCAATGTAGCCTGCGATTAAGCTAATGACGTAATTAAGCATTGGTACACCGCCACCTGAAATTAAAGGAATCAAAGCCAATCCGCTTGGCCCAATAGAAATAGATCCTACACCGCCAAGTAAACCAACAACAGCACCACCAATTCCACCGCCTAAACAAGCAGTAATAAAAGGTCGTCCTAAAGGCAATGTAACTCCATAAATCAATGGTTCTCCAATCCCTAAGATCCCAACTGGTAACGCCCCTTTAATCATTTCGGTTAATTTCTTATTCCCGCGGCAACGCAACCACAAAGCAAATGCTGCTCCAACTTGTCCAGCACCAGCCATTGCCAAAATAGGTAATAAAGTGGTGCTACCGTAAGTTTCGATTAATGATAAATGAATTGGTGTTAAAATTTGGTGTAGACCAAACATAACCATTGGTAAGAATAAAGCGCCTAATACAAAGCCGGCAAAAGCACCGCCGACACCTAGAACCCAACTAATACCACCTACAAGACCATCAGAAATCCATCCTGCTAAAGGCATGATAAAGAAAATCGTAACAACACCCATAGCAGCTAGTGTAAGTACTGGCGTCACAATAATATCAACTGCATCTGGTACTATTTTATGCAACCATTTTTCCACTTGCGCCATCAAAAAAACAGCAATAATGACGCCAATTACGCCGCCTTGACCTTCAGCTAACGGTTCTCCAGTAAAAATGTTAGGAAGCGGTAGCTCTTCACTCATACCGGTTAGCATGGTGACACCACCAATAACCCCACCCAGACTTGGCGAAGCGCCAAATTCACGCGCAGCGTTAATCCCTACGTAAATCACTAGGTAAGTAAACACACCACTTTGAATAATCGAACCAACACTTATGATATTGACCCAAACGCTACCAGAAATGGTTCCAGCTTCTAGCATATTTGTTAAAACAGAGGCGATTCCACCAATAATTCCGGCACCTACAAAGGCTGGAATTAATGGAACAAAAATATTAGCAATGGATCGTAAAACTTTTGACCAAGGTTTTTGATTTTTGTTCTTCACTTCCGCATGCACTTCTTTTGCCTTAGCGTTAACGTCTTCTTTTCCACTTGTTTCTGAAGGAGATTCTTCCACAGAGGTGCCATCTGGTCGCTCTTCGCCTAATTCTACTCCTGCCATATCTGCCATTTTTTGCGCAACTTTACTTACAGTTCCAGGACCGAGCACGACTTGTAGAGTTTCATCTTCGACAACACCCATTACACCCTCGACAGCTTTTAATCCTTCAAGATCCACCTTGTTATCATCAATAACACCCATACGAATACGAGTCATACAATTAACAATCTTGTTTACATTATTTACACCGCCGACATGCTCATAAATTTCTTCTGCCAATTTCGTTACATTATCTGCCACTTTTTCTTCCTCCTTTTAAAGTGTGTTCCTAACAAAACCATTGCCCTGAATTAATTTGTCACTTGCTTCCTTTTTCCCAACCCCTGTTAAAATCATTACTATTGCAACTTTTACATTCTCATCCGCTTGATAAAAAGCTTTATCTGCTTGTTCATAGCTACAGTCAGTGGCTTGCATAATAATTCGTTTGGATCTTTCTACTAATTTATCATTGGTAGCTCGAACATCTACCATTAGATTTTTATATACCTTTCCAATACCAATCATTGAGGCGGTTGAGAGCATATTTAATATCAGCTTTTGAGCTGTACCAGACTTTAATCGTGTTGATCCCGTTAAAACTTCGGGACCAACTTCGACTTCGATAGGAAATGCCGCATGTTGGCTGATTTGAGCATTTTCATTACAAGCTACTGAAGCCGTTGTTGCTCCTATTTCCTTAGCATAATCCAATCCACCAATCACATAAGGTGTTCGTCCACTTGCAGCAATACCAACAACAATATCGTTTTCATTTAAAGAAGCTTTTGCCAAATCTTTTCTTGCAAGCTCTTGGGAGTCCTCGGCTCCTTCGACAGCTACAGTCATTGCTTTCATTCCACCTGCAATTAACCCTTGTACCATTTCGGGATCAGTACCAAAAGTAGGAACACACTCCGCTGCATCAAGTACACCTAAGCGTCCACTTGTACCAGCTCCAATATAAAGTAGACGTCCTTTGTTATTAAAAGACTGGATAATTTGCTCAACAACGGTTTTAACTTGTGGTAGCGCTGCTTCAATAGCAAGAGGAACATTTTTATCTTCTTCGTTCATCGTTTGTAATACTTCCATCACATTCATATCATCTAATGCCATTGTTTTTTGATTTCTTGTCTCAGTAGCTAACTTTCCCAATTCACTCACTATTAGGGTCCCTTCTTTCCTTTAATTTAAATAAATGGCCGGGCTTAATATATTCAATCAACTCACAATCTTTTTTTACTACTCTAGCTATCACATTCACCTTATTATCAGCTGGTAGATCACGCTTAGTAATTTGTACTTCTCCCATATAGCGTAAATATTTTTTATTATCGACTGTTACAGCCCCCCGTTCTCGTGAATAATTATTTTCTACTTCAATTGTTTGACAATTATTTTTTCTTGCTTCTTGACTTCGAATAACATCCTGAGCATCATCTAAACGATTCGTATGCTTCCCTAAAGCAAGAGAAAAATAAGAACCAGCTAACGACTTCACTTCAAGTAGCATATTTCTATCCTCAAAGTACGAGCTAAATTGTTCTTGAACTTTTCTTGAAAGTCCGTTATCACCAATATACACAGCATCACAACTGCAATTGTTCAATAAATCGATCGCTGCTGCTAATGGATGACAATGACGATGTTTTTCCAAAGTTGGTAATCCAGCATACAATGGTCCTCGTAAATTTTCATCTCCAGGGACAAATGCTACAACCTTAAAACCAAGATCCTTCCATGTGCGATTTATTGACTGTAAATAGTCTTTCGATAACCCGGTTTCAGGTCGTGGATAATAATTATGCCATAGTTCCATTTGGCTAAAATCTGCTTGATATGCGTTTAATTCTGCTACATCATTTTTTGTCAAAGTCGAAGCGTTAAGCCCTACATTCATTTGACGCGAAACAGCAGCAATTGTTTGGTTATTCATTCCATAATCCATTCGTACCCCTGTAATTCCTAAATTTTTTAGTTGTTCACAAGCTTTCGGCTGGTTGAGATCGATAGCTAAACGTTGTAATCCAGTACTTGACACATCTGCCATTAAATCGACTTGTAACTTTTGGGTTAACTTTTTAAGTTGTTGTAATGTTTCAATGACTTTTTGTGGATCGTCTTCTGGGATATGTAAAGAAGTAAACACACGTGTAAACCCCATTTGTTTCATTCTTTGGATATAGCATCTTTTTTCTGCGGATAAACCTTCTCCCAAAAATACTGAAAAACCTAACATATCATATGCACCGCCTTTTATAATCCGCTTTCATTATAAATGAAAAGAAATAACATTTCAATAGATAAAATAATAATTATATTATTTTGAAACATCATTTCTGTTTTAAATGCTTAATAAAAAAAGATGGTTCTAAATAGGGTAGAGGGGAAATAAATTTCCGCCCCTCCCGTCGCACCGTACGTACGGTCCTCGTATACGGCGCTACATTTGTACTGTTTTCACGCTTTATTTAGATAGTAGGATAAAGGATCAACCAATCCAGGTCGATCCTTTTTCTTTATGGCTAAAACTTTCGGACTTAACGTAAAGTTGACAACGTCCATCCCGCATTTCCTATACCAACCTAATCTAGAATTAGCGACCTTATAAATGTCTTCTTTCTTGAAATGACACTTGAATAGTCGATTCAATTGTTGTAAATTCATATAGATTCGTCGCGG
>NZ_AUIQ01000049.1 GCF_000423785.1 Tetragenococcus muriaticus DSM 15685
GGTTCTTTCGCTTTTGCGGTCGACGCGAAAGCCTTCTTTCTTCCATTGGGCACAAATTTCTTCATCGAGCGTTTGAAAAGCTAGTTGGGTGATTGTCGCTATCAGTTGCGCAAAAAAAATCATCATGGCTCTTTCTCTTGCTAAAAAATTTCTTTCCTTCTTCATTACTTCCACTAAATCTGTTACAATAGAATCCATAAGAAACCGCCTTTATTCATTAGTGCCTGTCAGCCCAATGAATAGAGTAACGGTTTCTTTTTTATTCGTCTAGAGGAAACCTCAATAAATTTTACACTTAGCAAATTCAAATCCATAACTGCATTATTAAGGGGAGGTTTCAATGGTGCCTCCAATTCAAAATTTATGGATTGGAATGGAAAGCTAAATTGTAATAAATTTTACACATAGACAAATTCGTGAAATTGCGTATAATAAGGAATACTTTAAGGAAGTAGGCAAGAGATGGGGACAGGTTGATTTAACTTTAGAATTGAAGTTTTAAAAGAAGGGAACGAATTTGGGAAAATTAGCAATTATATCAGATTTACATGCCGATATTAATCAATTAAACGAAGAACTATACGTTATGCGTGACTATTTACAAAGGCAAAATATCACGCATCTGCATTTTGCAGGGGATGTAGCAAATAAAGTAGCTAAAGCCTTAGAAGTTGTCCATTTTTTTGATCAAAAAATACCTACTACTTTTCATTGGGGAAACCATGAAATGGCAGACATTCAAAAACAACAAAATTTTGAAGATTTTAATGATCCCCATTTTTTAAATTTTAAAACAAAAGAATTGTCAGAAAACACCTTACTTTTAGGTGTAAATGGTTGGTATGATTATAGTTTTGTGCCTTTTGCTGACGAGAAAGAGTATCGCAGGAAAAAACAAGTTTATTGGTATGATCGTTTTATTGAACGTCAAGGCTCAGACTCAGAAATTACAACTGCAATTTGTGATCGGTTGAAAGAGACACTACAAAATATTCCTCCTACAAAAAACGTTATTTTGAGTACGCATTTTGTCCCTAAAAAAGCTTTTATTATTGAACATGGCGAAAAATATGCGCGGTGGAATCAATTGAATGCCTTTTTGGGCTCAAAAGAATTGGGCGCTGTACTGGATGAATTTCCTAATGTAAAAGAAGTTGTCTTTGGACATACACATCATCGTTTTTTTGAGCAAGAATTACAGTGCACGAGGTATCATTGTCGACCTTTTGGATACTACTATGAGTGGCTTTTGACTCGTTCTTTCATATTATCTAATCATCTAGCGGATACTTTTAACCCGCTGAAAGCACGAACTTTGGTAAAACAGTACGGGCAAGCGTTTGAGGAATACAAAAAATATTATTTTCTCAATGAACTTGAAGAGGGGATGGTTTTACTTGAGTATTAAACTTAACAGGAGGACTTATGTTTACACAAGAAAGTTTTGAGGTTTTTGATATTGCTGGTTTAGACAAACGGATGGAAGCGATTCGCAACGAAATTCAGCCAGTCTTTAAAACGATAGATGAGACAATAAAAAAAGAGTTGGAAAAAGAATTAGAAGAGACTCTTTATATCCATATTGCGCAACATCGCAGACGTAGTGTCTATCCTCCGGAAAACACGTGGTCAGCCATTAGTAGTAAAAAAAGTGGTTATAAAATGGAACCACATTTCCAATTAGGGATCTGGCCTGAGTATGTTTTTATGTATCTATCTATTATTGATAAACCGCCTAGGAAAGAACAAATGGCGCAACAACTTTTACAAAACAATCTATTATTAACTCAATTACCTAAAGACACTGTCATTAATATGGATCATACGAAAAATCGTTATGAGTTTATGGTGGAAACAAACGTTAAACAGGCATTAGAGCGTCTAAGGGACGTAAAAAAGGGAGAGTTTCAGATCGGTCGAATAATAAAAAAAGAAAGTCATTTATGGCAAGAGCCTGAAAAAGCAATGGAGTATATGCTAGCAACTTATCGTTCACTTATTCCATATTATGAACTTCTACAATAAAAAAGAGGCTAATTAGCCTCTTTTTTATTGTGCTTGGAAAAACTTTTGCGGTAAACGTCGAATCAATAGAACGCTAAGCCATCCTGAAGCAACTGCTTTTATAATTTCTGGAAACAAAAATCCTAAAAAGCCGGTAGAGGCGGCAGCACTCCAATTCATGTCTGCGGCAAATTTTAACCAAATGGTACCAAAGCAAAGGGCGACAATAAATCCTAATAAATTGGCAACAATCGTACTAAAGTAAGTGTACCCCGTATGTTTTATAATTGTTCCAATAATGAATGAAGCAAAAATAAACCCAACTAAAAATCCGCCTGTCGGACCCAAAAGATAACCTACGCCACTACCTCCTCCAGCAAATACGGGCAAACCGATTGCTCCGAGTAAAAAGTAAATACAAACAGACCACGTTCCTACTTTTCTTCCTAGTAAGGTAACTGTTAAACCAACGATAAACGTTTGTAAGCTTAAAGGAACAATGCCAAGAGGAATAATGATTTGTGAAAAAATAGCGATAATACCAGCAAAAGTAGCGGCCAATAACTGTTCATGTAAAGTTAATTTCATTATGCGCTCCTTTTCGTAAACCTTTATTTTTTATTTGGTTAACGTAATCGAATATAGCATGACTTTTGCTGGTTGTAAATAATATTCGAAAAAAGAGGGAAAATTTTATTTCATTTTTATTTTAACTTATAAAAAACGCTCAAAACCTCGGCTGAGGTTTTGAGCGTTAAATTAAAATCTTACATCAATTGGTTGTAGTATTCAACAACTAATGCTTCATCAATGTCAGGAGTCAATTCTTCACGTTCTGGTAAGCGTGTTAAGGACCCTTCTAATTTTTCATCATCAAAGCTGACAAAGGCAGGAGTACCTACAATGGATTCAACAGCTTCGTTGATAGCAGACATTTCTTTTGATTTTTCACGTATACCAATGACTTGTCCTACTTCTACATGGTAAGAAGGAATATCGACACGGCCACCGTCTACTGTAACGTGACCATGGTTTACAAATTGGCGGGCTTGACGACGTGTAGTTGCTAAGCCTAAGCGATAAACTACGTTGTCTAAACGTTGTTCAAGTAAGATCATGAAGTTAACCCCATGTTTACCTTCTTTAATTTTACTTGCTTTGACAAATAACGTACGGAATTGGCGTTCTGTTAAGCCATACATACGACGTAGTTTTTGTTTTTCATTTAATTGCAAACCGTATTCTGAGTTTGTACGACGGCTTGTTGGTCCATGTTCACCTGGTGGATAAGGACGACGATTTAATTCTTTTCCAGTACCGGATAGAGAAATACCTAAACGACGGGAAACTTTCCAAGATGGTCCAGTATAGCGAGACATTGAAAATTCCTCCAATAATATTTTTTGGAGTAAAATAATCCGATGAAATATTCATCATTCGTGTAGTCCGCTCTTCAATCTTCACCTTTGCAGCCGCGGCTACGCAATTGAACCGTATAAGGCGACGAACTGGTGACGAATCATTATATTTCTGCTGCATTATTTTACACGCATGATATTATACTCTATTATTTCGCTTTCTGTCAAGATATTTATCATAATAACATTTCTTAAATTTATTGTTTGTCTTAGATAAGAGAGGTGTCCCCTTTTGGTGGATGTTATTTATTGTAAAATCGCTTTACAAAATTATTTAGGCTCATTAAAATAGAACAGTGGCTGACAAGCCGTGTTGAATAAATAGTAAAGGGTGAAAAAGAGATGGATCCGGTGTCCGCATTATTTGAAAAAATTGACGACTCTATTTTAAAAAAAGTAGAGTTAATAGAAAGTAGTTATACACGTTATGCTATTCGTGCTGTATTAGCATGTTTATTTTTAACTTTAGGAACAGCAATTGCCTTTGGAACTGCTATGCAAGCAGAAGAAGTAGCGCCAGGCTCAGGTAGATTCTTATATGCGTTTATGTTTAGTTGGTCTTTGGTTATGATTTTATTTATGAACGCAGAACTAGGGACTTCCAATATGCTTTATATGACTGTAGGTGTTTATCGTAAAAAGATAGATATCAAAATGGCAAGTAAAATTTTATTTACGTGCATTTTATTTAATTTAATTGGAGGGATCTTTTTTGGCTATTTAATTTCATTAACTGGAACGTTTCAAGACTTATCCGTTGATAATTATATGTTTACTTCACTTGCTGGCAAGCTAGAAAAATCAACTTTACAAATTTTAGTAGAAGGTATTTTTGCTAATGTTATTGTAAATACAGCTGTGTTAATTAGTTTACGTATGAAAGATGATGCTGGTAAAGTTTTGGCTATTATTTTTGTTATTTTTATTTTTGCTTTTCTAGGGTACGAACACGTGATTGCTAATTTCCCGGCCTTTTCATTGGGGTATTTTACATTTGGTGGAAGTATGGCTAACATGACAGTTTCAAGCCTTATTCATAATCTAACATTTGCTTTGTTGGGCAATTACATCGGAGGCGGTTTAGTCATTGGTCTCATATATGCTTGGTTAAATAATACAAGTTCAAGTTATGTAGATTAATAGGGAAACTAAGTTATGGAAATATTCTGAATTTTATTGACAAGTTATCGGAGGTTTGCTATTATCCTAATAACATAAAAAAACACAGCGATAAAGAAAGTAGAATTTGCTTCATTTTTCTAAAAGAGAACTTCGTTAGCTGAAAAGAAGTGAAAAAGACGAATTCGAAAATGGCTTTAGAGTGGGCATTCTGAAAAAGTTAGGAGTGCACGGTATTCCCTGTTAACAAGAATCCAATATAAGATATATTGGAAACAAAGGTAAAATAGCAATATTTTTACAAATCAAGGTGGTACCATGTATATTGATGACATCCTTAGAAGATCATGATCTTCTAAGGATTTTTTTAATTAAAAAGGGAGGAATTACCATGAGTCAACAAGTAGTAAACCAAGGGGCAGTAAATAGATACGACATTGTGGGAAGTTTTTTACGTCCAGAAGTGTTAAAAGAAGCTCGGGAAAAGTATAGTGCAGGAGAAATTTCTTACCAAGAATTACAAGAAGTAGAAGACCAAGAAATAACTAAACTCATTAATAAAGAAAAAGAAATTGGCTTAAGGTATGTCACTGATGGGGAATTTCGACGTAGCTATTGACATTTAGACTTTTTCTGGGGACTTAATGGCGTTGAGCATAATATGATGGAGCAAGGCTATCTTTTTCATGGAGAAGAAACGCGTGCAGATTCTGCTCGCTTAACTGGCAAAGTACGGTTTAATCAAAGTCATCCAGTATTTAAGGAGTTTGAATTCGCTAATGAATTGGCCGGAGGAGAAGTGCAAGTTCGTCAAAGTATTCCAGCTCCAGCCCAATTTTTTACAGAGTTAGTACGAGGAAAAAATGAAGAAAAAGTTGAGCAATATTATGACGATCGCGAAAAATTGTATCAAGACATTGCTCAAGCTTATCGTGAAACAATCCTTGAATTATATCGTTTAGGGTGCCGTAATGTGAAATTGGACGACTGCACTTGGGGGATGCTGGTAGATAAAGGTTTTTGGCAGAATATGACCAATAAGGATTACGATCTCCAAGAGATTCAAGAGTTATATTTACAGCTAAATAATGCCGCGTTAAAAGATTTACCGAAAGATTTACATGTAACGACTCATATTTGTCGCGGAAATTATCATTCAACGTTTGCTTCTTCAGGTGGTTATGAACCTGTGGCTCAAACGTTATTTGGGAAAGAAAATGTTGAAGCTTTTTTCTTAGAATTTGACGATGATCGCTCGGGAGATTTTGCTCCGCTACGTTTTGTACCAGAAGAAAAACAAGTAGTTTTAGGTCTGATTACAAGTAAAAGCGGGAAGCTAGAAGATAAAAAAACAATTATCAACCGGATTTATGAAGCAAACCAATATGTACCTTTAGAGCGTCTATGCTTAAGTCCGCAATGTGGTTTTGCTTCTACTGAGGAAGGAAATATTTTAACAGAAGCACAACAATGGGAAAAATTACGGTTAATTATTGCGATTACTCAAGAAGTTTGGGGATAGGAAATCAGGTCATTGAATTTCTCTAAAATTTATGATTAAGTAATAGTGAAGCTAAATTTTAAGAAAGAGAGTCTGAGCAATAAAATGAAACGAAAATTATTTGCTTTTGATATTGACGGAACATTACTAGATTCAAATAAACAACCCTTAACTAGTACGATTGAAGCTTTACAAAAATTAAGAAGCGCAGGTCATTTTGTTACATTGGCAACAGGACGGACACGTTTTTTGGCTCAAGATTTGATTTATCAGCTAGCCTTTGATAACTATATTTTGTGTAATGGGTCTGCTGCTTTTTTGAATCACAATCAAGTGTATAAGCATTTGTTACCAAAAGTGGAAATGCAGCATTTTGTAGAGGAAGCCAATGATTTAGGAGTTGACACCGCCTTTGTTGGAATTGATGCTTACAAACGTAATACGTCATTTAATTTAACAGATATGGAGAATGCTATGCGTTCGGTAGGTTCTTCTGTTCCAGAGTTAGATCCCCGTTTTCCACAAAAAGAGGACGTTTATCAAGGGCTAGCGTTCTATGATTCTTCATTGGAACATTATTTCGATAATAAATATCCAAACTTATCTTTTGTACGTTGGAATGAAAAAGGTGTAGACGTGATACCCAAGGGCGGATCAAAAGCAGCCACGATTCTTACTATTGCTTATCGCCTAGGGATTGAACAAGAAGATATTGTCTCGTTTGGTGATGGCATGAATGACCGTGAAATGTTACAAGCTTCCGGTTGTGGAATTGCCATGGGGAATGCTTCTGAAGAAGTTACTGAGTATGCCAATCGTGTAACTGATGATAATGATCACGATGGTATTTGGCAGTCTTTATACGAACTAGGTTTTTTAAATGAAACAATTGAAAAAAGAGCATAAATCATTTAAATCTTGTAAAACGGGAGTTTTTTCCGGTTTTACAAGATTTTTTATAAGGAACGCCTGATCTTTTACTTATTTTTCTTTGATTTCACTATAATATTTCATATGAGAGACAATCATAATGATACCTAAGACAATAACGCTGAAAATTTGTGATTCACCAGTGAACATTGAATAAGTTATCAATAGGAGAATACCAACAAATATCCCAATTTGAGTGAGAGAGAATGTTTTATAAAGGGCGGTCATCATAATATGTCGTTCCCCTTCATCAGATGCTAGTAATAATTTGTCTGTATAATTTTTATCTGATGGTTGAGGCAAGTTTCGTTCTGGATAGAGTATACTTACAAGTCTTGCTGACCTTATAAGAAATACTAGCGAAATGATATAAATGATAGATGAGAATAAAAATACCGCTAGCCTATAATAGGTGATCAGTGGGATCGAAAGACTAATCAGTGACAAAACAAATCCTACTATGCTATATATTTGAATTTCATTATGTTTATTGTAACGATATTTATCATAGGAATCCTCATCCATATACTTCGTGTAATCCTTGGATATTGTTAATAAGCGACGATATTGAAAGAAACCTAAGATAACCAAAAAGGCAGCTACTGTTGCCGATATAACACTGACCCACATGTAGAAGCGAGAAGTAGAAACATCTCCCCCGATACTTTGAGCTGTAGTTGAAATGAGTAGGCCGACAGCTGCTCCGATAATTAAATACCAGATAGTTTTTACAGTTCTTTTCACTTTATAATTCCTCCTCTTCAAAGATAAAGATTTTTTCAATGGGTTCATTAAAAATATTGGCCATACGTTTAGCGATTAGTAGTGAGGGAATATACTCCTCCCGTTCGATTAAACTGATAGTTTGTCTCGTAACTTTTGCTTTTTTAGCCAGTTCTGTTTGATTTAGTCTTTCGCGTGCACGCAATTCTCTGAGTCTAGTTTTCATAGATGTAACCCTCTTTATTTTTTCCAAAACTCATACTTAATATCTCCATCTTCAATGTAACGTAAATGAGTCAAATTGACAAATTTACTTGTCATAAAGGAAAATTTAGTAGTCAAAATGATATGTAAAAAATAAAGATATTGAGGCGTTTTTGTATCAAGATCACAGCTATCTATTCAACCATCTTTTCCAAGATTTACTTTACAAATGAGACAAAACCTTTTTTTTAAAACATAAAACGATTATAATAGGAAAAAGATGAAAAAAAGAGAAGAGGAAATTGTGTGCGGATTTTATTTATAGGTGATATTGTCGGTTCCTTAGGTAGAAAGGCAGTCACTGAACATTTGCCAAAATTAAAAAAAGAATATGCGCCTCAGGTGACCATTGCTAATGGCGAAAATGCTGCAGGCGGTAGAGGAATTACTGAAAAGATTTATAAAACATTTCTACAGGAAGGAATTGACGTTGTTACCTTGGGCAATCATGCTTGGGATAATCGAGAGATCTTTGAATTTATTTCTGAAGCTAAACGTATGATTCGCCCAGCCAACTTCCCCCAAAAAACACCAGGAACGGGAATTGTTTTTGTTAAGGTAAATAATGTTGAATTGGCAGTTATCAACTTGCAAGGGCGTTCATTTATGGCTGATATTGATGACCCATTCACTAAAGCAGATGAACTTGTTGCCCAGGCAGCTAAAAAAACTTCTCATATATTTGTTGATTTCCACGCAGAAACTACGAGTGAAAAACAAGCGATGGGATGGTATTTGGATGGACGCATTTCTGCGATCGTTGGTACCCATACGCACGTGCAAACTAATGACGCTCGTGTTTTGCCTGGAGGAACTGCTTATTTGACTGACGTAGGAATGACAGGGCCTTATGATGCTATTTTAGGAATGAAAAAAGACCCAATCATTGAAAAATTTATAACAGCTTTGCCTAAACGTTTTGAAGTTGTAGAGAATGGACGTAGTATTTTATCTGCTTGTATCCTTGAAATTAACCCACGTAATGGAAAAACAAAAAATATTGCACCTATTTTAATTAACGAAGATCACCCTTTTTTAGCATAGAAAGGGGAATGATACATATTAAGGAGGAAGAAACTAATGCCTCAAAAGACTAAAAACACGCCTATGATGGAGCAATATTTAAGGATCAAAGAACAATATCAGGATGCTTTTTTGTTTTATCGTTTGGGCGATTTTTATGAGTTGTTCTATGATGATGCCTTAAAAGTAGCGCAATTATTAGAGTTGACTTTGACGAGTCGTAATAAAAATGCTGAGGATCCTATTCCGATGTGCGGGGTACCTTATCACGCGGCGAATAATTATATTGACATATTAGTGGAACAGGGATATAAAGTAGCTATTTGTGAACAAGTGGAAGATCCCAAATCGGCTAAGGGAATGGTTAAAAGAGAAGTTGTTCAATTAATTACTCCCGGCACATTGATGGAAGGAAAGGGCGTTAATGCAAAAGAGAATAACTTTTTAACGGCATTGGCCTTTGATCAATCTCATTATGGACTGAGTTATGTTGATTTAACCACAGGGGAATTATGTAGTACGACACTCTCTGACGAAGAAAGTGTTTTAAACGAGGCTTCTTCCTTGAAGACAAAAGAGATGGTTTTAACAAGTAATGATGTGCCACAATCCTTAAAAGATACATTGAAAACACGTCTTGGAATTGTTTTTTCGCTACAAGAAGATTATGATCCTAATGCTGAACTTCAATTTCTGACAAGTGAACTTGCTTCTAATTTGGAAAAAGAAACAACAGGAAAATTGTTGCAGTATCTTTCTTTAACACAAAAGCGGAGCTTAGAACATATTCAAAAGGCTCAAAGTTATCAAGTGGATCATTATCTAAAAATGGATTATTATTCCAAGGCCAACTTGGAATTAAGTCAGTCAATTCGGACTGGGAAAAAACATGGTACGCTTTTGTGGCTTTTAGATGAGACTCAAACAGCAATGGGGGGTCGACTTTTAAAACAATGGCTCGATCGCCCATTAATGCAGAAAAATGAAATTATAAAACGACAAGATCAAGTAGCAAGTTTGCTACAGGCTTTTTTTGAACGGGAGGATTTGAAAGAAGCGTTAACTAAGGTCTATGATCTAGAACGATTAGCTGGGCGAGTTGCTTTTGGCAATGTGAACGGGCGAGATTTGTTACAATTAAAATCTTCATTAGAACAAATTCCTGCTATCCGCACGGTTTTACAAGGGATTGATCAAGGAGAATGGACACAAACGCTAAATAACTTGGAACCTATGACAGATTTAGTAGAACTTATTGCTCAATCTATCAATGAAGAGGCTCCCGTAGAAATTACGGAAGGAAATGTTATTAAAGATGGTTTCAGTCAACAATTAGATCAATACAGAAAAGCGATGCGTAATGGCAAACAATGGATTGCTGAACTTGAAGCCAAAGAACGAGAAAAAACAGGTATAAAAAACCTGAAAGTTGGTTACAATCGTGTTTTTGGTTATTATATAGAAATAACTAAGGCAAATTTAGGCAACTTAGCAGAAGGTACTTACGAACGAAAACAAACATTAGCTAATGCGGAACGATTTATTACGCCAGAGTTGAAAGAATTAGAAAAAACAATTTTAGAAGCAGAAGAGCAGTCTGTAGATTTAGAATATGAATTGTTTTTAGATGTAAGGCAACAGGTAAAAACAGCGATTGATCGTCTGCAAAATTTGGCAAAAATGGTCAGTAAAACCGATGTTCTACAAGGCTTTGCCACTGTTAGCGAACGTTATCAATATGTTCGGCCGACATTGAGTGATCAACAAGAGTTAACTATTGTTGAAGGACGTCATCCGGTGGTAGAAAAAGTGCTTGATTCTCAAGAATATATTGCCAATTCAATTGAGATGAATCAAGATACTTCAATTTTATTGATTACAGGACCAAATATGTCTGGAAAGAGTACTTATATGCGTCAGCTTGCTTTAACAGTGATATTAGCGCAGATGGGTTGTTTTGTACCGGCGCAATCTGCTATTATGCCGATTTTTGATCGAATTTTTACCCGGATTGGAGCAAGTGATGACCTGATTGCTGGACAAAGTACCTTTATGGTTGAAATGATGGAAGCTAATCAAGCATTAGCCCATGCAACACCGAACAGCTTGGTTTTATTTGATGAATTAGGGCGTGGAACAGCGACTTATGATGGTATGGCTTTAGCTCAAGCAATCATCGAATATATCCACCAAAACGTTAGAGCGAAAACGTTGTTTTCAACGCATTATCATGAGCTTACTGTTTTGCAAGATGAACTATCTCAGTTGAAAAATATTCATGTTGGTGCAGTTGAAAAAGATGGAGATTTGGTATTTCTCCATAAAATGATGGAAGGTCCCGCTGATAAAAGTTATGGTATTCATGTAGCAAAAATTGCTGGCTTGCCAAAGGATTTATTAGAGCGGGCAGATTCTATTTTGCAGGCATTGGAAAAAGGGAAAACTTTACAAAATCAAAACCTGTCTGAAAAAAGTTCTGAAATGGAAGATTCTGGAAAAAATCAACAACTTTCTTTATTCAATGAATTTACTGATCAAGAATCTGAGACTCTTAACGAATTAAAGACCCTAGACGTGGTAAAAATGACACCTTTAGATGCCTTGAACAAGTTATACGAGTTGCAACAATCAATACAAGAATAGAAAGAAGGGGGAAGAAATGGCAGATAAAATTCTGGAGCTATCTGAGCGTCTCACCAATCAAATTGCAGCTGGAGAAGTTGTCGAACGTCCCGCTTCAGTTGTCAAAGAGTTAATTGAAAATGCAATTGATGCAGAAAGTACTCAGATTGATATCGTATTAGAAGAAGCAGGGTTAAAAAAAATACAGGTAGTAGATAATGGCGCTGGTATTGGTCCAGAAGATGCGGAAAGTGCTTTCAAACGTCACGCGACTAGTAAGATTCATAGTCGTGATGATTTATTTCGTATTCAGACCTTAGGTTTTCGTGGCGAAGCTTTGCCTAGTATTGCTTCAGTATCAGAAATTACTTTAGAAACTGCAACTAAAGAAGCTATCCAAGGAACTTATTTGTACTTAAGAGGAGGAAAAGTTGAAGAAAACCAGCCAGCAGCTTTACGACAAGGATCTAAGATTATAGTAGAAAATCTTTTCTATAATACTCCAGCTCGTTTGAAATATGTAAAAACATTACAAACTGAATTAGCTCATATTGGTGATATTGTGAACCGTTTAGCCTTAAGTCATCCTGATATTGCTTTTCATTTAGTGCATGAAGGCAATTCGATGTTGTCAACTTCAGGTAACGGTGATTTAAAACAGACTATTGCAGGAATTTATGGTGTTCAAACAGCTAAAAAAATGCGGGAAATCAAAACAGAGGATTTGGATTTTAAAATTAGTGGTTACATTACTTTACCAGAAGTAACTAGAGCTAATCGAAATTATTTATCAACAATTGTTAATGGACGCTATATTAAAAATTTCGCGTTAAACAAAGCCATTGTAAATGGCTATGGGTCGAAGTTAATGGTAGGGCGTTTTCCTATAGCAGTCGTTGAAATCGAAATGGATCCTTTATTAGTAGATGTTAATGTTCATCCTACAAAACAAGAGGTACGTTTATCCAAAGAACAAGAACTGACGTCATTACTATCAAAGACTATTAATGAACGTTTAAGAGAAGAAGATCTTATTCCTAATGCTTCGGATAATTTAAATTTTAACAAAAAAGAAGAACAAGAAAACACAAACGCGCAACAATTGGCGATGGATTTTACAGAAGAGAAGAAAACATCTAGCTTAGCTTATGATAAAAATAGTGGTGATTTTTATGTCAATGAATCTAATGACATATTTGTGGAAAACTCTGTGGATAAACTTGGGGATAAAAGTGGAAAAATAGACAACCTTCAAGAGGATAGTATAGGAAATGCTGATATGACAAAGGATCATCGTCAAGCAGAGGAGCTTGAAAGGAAAAATGCGGGAAACGAAGCTGTGGAAAAAAAACGAACGTATTCAGAACGTTTGTTTCAAGAGACACAGCTGGACCATCCTGAGTTCAATGTTCATCAAAAAGAAAATCGGCAAATGATGGAAAAAATGATGCAAGAAGAACCAGCGGGTGAACGCTTTCCCCATTTAGAGTACTTTGGTCAAATGCATGGAACGTATTTATTTGCTCAAAGTGAAGATGGACTGTACATTATTGATCAACATGCAGCGCAAGAACGGATTAAGTATGAGTATTTTCGACAAAAAGTTGGCGAAGTCTCAGATGATTTACAAGAAATGTTGGTGCCTATCGTACTTGATTATCCCAATAGTGATGCTCTTCGTTTAAAAGAAAAAGCAGATTTATTGCAAAGTGTAGGAATTAATTTAGAGGAATTTGGCCCGAATAGTTTTATTGTACGAGCTCATCCTACTTGGTATCCACAAGGACAAGAAGAAGGAATTGTGCGGGAAATGGTTGATATGCTTTTAACTACAGGCGAGGTTAGTGTACAAAAGTTTCGGGAAAAATCTGCTATTATGATGAGCTGCAAAAGATCAATTAAAGCCAATCAGTATTTAAATGAACTACAGGCTCGCTCGTTATTAAAAGATCTATCAGAATGCGAAAATCCTTTTAATTGTCCTCATGGAAGACCGGTTCTGATTCATTTTGATAATTATGATATGGAACGTATGTTCAAACGTATTCAGGATCCTCATTGATAGTAGAGGAATTGTAATATAAAATCTGGTTAAAAATATTCGGATTATAATTGATGAAGCTCACTAAAGTTTGTAGACTTGTTAGCTAGACTTACTTAGAAGGAAACCTTTTTTATAGTTCGGATATTTTTTACTTATCATTAGGTGGAACAACGCTTTTTGTGCAATGAAAAAATATGAAATTTATTATTGACTTTACAATGAATGAGATGCTAAAGTATATATCGTTGTCGAAAACAACTGGTTTATTTTGACTAGCTCATCTTTTTGAATTATAAAAAGAAAAAAATATGATTGACAAATAAAATATTGCTTGTTATACTGAACGAGTTGTAAATAAGTCACATTGTTTTTTGTTAAAAGAGCAAATTGTTGACGTCATTTAAAATAAATGTTAATATTAAAAAGCTAACATTGTAGACCTTTGAAAACTGAACAAAGCAACCAACGAACCAATGTGTAGGGCGCCTCAAATGAGGCAAACACAAGAAACAAACAAACGCAAACGTTTGAAGAGCACAATGATCAACGGTGTGTTGATCGATCGAATTCTCAAGATGAGAGTTTGATCCTGGCTCAGGACGAACGCTGGCGGCGTGCCTAATACATGCAAGTCGAACGCTGCCCCTGTTCCCCTTCGGGGGGAAGAGGTGGCAGAGTGGCGGACGGGTGAGTAACACGTGGGGAACCTACCCAGCAGCGGGGGATAACACTTGGAAACAGGTGCTAATACCGCATAGGCCTTTTTT
>NZ_AUIQ01000050.1 GCF_000423785.1 Tetragenococcus muriaticus DSM 15685
CTAACGCCATACGTAGCGACTTGGCCACATTACCTTTGGGATTAGGAAAGTTTTTGGCATAGTCTTTTTCCAATGCGCTCCAAGGAATTCGTTCCGCTTTTTTTACCCAACGGTTTTCTGGATTCATATGAAGGCCTAAAGGCTGGTTGAAATCTTCAAAAGAAATTTGGATGTAAGGTTGTGATTTGTACATGAGAATCCTCCTATGCAACAACAAGTGCACGATTATAATGGCCTTACTGTAAAAAGCCTTGCATCTATTTTAACAAATAGATCGAATAAATGTTGGTAAATTAACAAATTAGCTATAATCAGGAGGCATTAATTGGTGATGCTGTTGGTCATTCTTCTTTTGCAGGGATTGTGATTAGTTTTATGTTGTTTCAGCTAAGGGATCCGATTATTTTAGCGTTAGGAGCGTTTTTTTCTGGGGTAGTGGCATTTTTTTCTATTCAATTAATAGAAAAAAATGCCAAAATCACATTGGATAGTATCTTAGCCTTTGTCTTATCCTCATTTTTTGGCCTTGGCATGGTTTTGAAAAGCTATATCCAAGGAAATCCAGAATTCTCGGATGCTTCTCAAGCTGGTTTGCAAAATTATATTTTTGGACAAGCAGCTTACTTAATGCGTAATGATGTTTATCTTATTATTTTAGCAGCTATTCTAGCCATCTCGCTTTTATTATTTTTTTATAAAGAGATTAAAATTTTTGTTTTTGATAAACAATTTGCTCGTTCTGTAGGTATTAATGCCTCTTTTTTAAACTGGTTGATTTTAATTATGTCGATGGTTTTAATTGCAGTTGGCTTAAAAGCGGTGGGAGCTATTTTAATTAGTAGTATGTTAATTGCCCCAGGTATCACCGGCTTGCAATGGAGTGACCGTTTTCCTGTTGTGCTGTTCATTGCCGGTGTTGTTGGAGGAATTTCAGCATTCATTGGTACTTATATTAGTTCGACTGTCCAAGGCATTCCTACAGGACCAATGATTATATTGGCGATGTCTGTTTTTGCTATTTTTTCTATCCTGTTTTCTCCTAAGGGATTACTCCTAGGAATGGTTCGTAAGAAAAAAGGAGGGAGAAAATAATGGGAGCGTTGCTAGTATTAGTCATTACTGCTCTAGCTTGTAGTTTAGTAGGAGTGTTTCTTGTCTTAAGGAATTTAGCAATGGTATCAGATGCTATCTCTCATACAGTGTTATTGGGTATTGTTGCTGGGTATTTTGTTTCTCATGATCTAGATTCTCCTCTTTTATTTATCGGAGCCGCTTTATTTGGGGTCTTGACTGTTTATGCGATTGAAGCTTTAGTTAAAAAGTTCCGCTTAAAAAATGACGCAGCGACTGGTTTAGTGTTTCCTCTATTTTTTGCTATTGCCATTATTATTATTTCAAAATTTGCGAGAAATGTTCATCTAGATATTGATATTGTATTAAGTGGTGAAGTTGTTTTTGCTTCCTTAAATACTTTGACAATCTTTGGATTAACACTTCCTCGTTCGTTTGTTGAAATGTCTGTCGTTTTCTTACTTAATCTTTTATTTGTGGTCTTTTTTTATCAAAAATTAAAGATTTCTACATTCGACGCCCAATATGCCGCTTCTATTGGAATAGCTGTTTCATTCTTACATTTTATTTTAATGACTTTAGTCTCTACTACGACTGTAGTGGCTTTTAATGCAGTGGGTTCAATCTTGGTCATCTCTTTTTTAGTTGCTCCTGTATTAAGTGCTTATTTATTAGCCAAAAGATTGTATGCGATGATTCTTCTTTCAATGATTTATGGAACTATTAATAGTGTTGTTGGTTATATGATTGCTATTGAATTAAATATGTCGATGCCAGGTATGTGTGCGACAGTAGCTTTTATCACCTTCATGTTCACTTTTATTTTTTATCCTAATGGTCTTATTGGAAAGCAGGTTAGACGATACCAACTAAGAAAATTATATCAAATAAATTTATTAGTTTTATACTTGCCAGTTACTCAAGTATTTAAAGCGATAGATCTCAGTGAAAAATTAGAATGGTCTGAATCTCAAACCGAAAAATTATTAGATAAATTAATGAAAAAGAATTATGTGGAAAGAGCAGAAAGTGGCTTTTATTTAACATCGGATGGTCAAGCATATAAAAACCAGATGAAGTTAGAGAATCATTGAATCAGAAGCTAGGGTATAAGCTTTATAATAAAATATCCGAACTATAAAGAGAGCGATCGAACGCTTAATTGGCGCAAATGAGCGAAAGCGGGTCAGTTCCCAATGGATATAGTTCGGGTATTTTTCTTGTTTTTAGTCATGTCCCAGTTTTTTATAATATTTGCTGGATTTTCGTTTATTTAGTAAGCTAAACTTACGAATAAATATCATAGAGGTGAAAGCAAATGGATATCAAAAATGTTGTACTTAATGAAGCGAACGATTCGTCATTAACAATTTATCAAAGTAATACCAACGTAGCTCTTCCTGGCATTGTTATTATCGCAGGAGGAAGTTACAAAAAACTGCAAGAACGAGACACAGAAAGAGTGGCCTTAAAGTTTGCTACGCAAGCTTTCCAAGCTTTTGTCGTCAATTATCCTGTGGAAAATCAAAAAAGTTATACTGCAGCTAAAGAAGCAATAACACAAGCTTTTTCTTATATTGTAGATCACGCAAGCCAGTTCCAAGTAGATCCTAGCAAACTAGGAATTATCGGTTTCTCAGCCGGAGGACAATTAGCCGCAGCCTATTCCAATCAACCGGATACATTAGCACAATTTACTTTTCTAGGTTATCCGGTCATTACACCGACTTTAGATGAAAAAATGGGCGTAACTAGCGAAGATGTTTCACAACTTGTATCATCAGCTACACCACCAACCTTTATCTGGGGAGCTATTGATGACCAAGTGACGCCATTTTTAGACCATATTCATGTATATGCTCAAGCGCTAGCGAAAAATAATGTTTCATTTGAAATGCATGAATTTGCTACAGGAGGTCATGGGATGGCTTTAGCTAACAAGTGGACAAGTGTGGTCAATAAAGAACGAATGGACGAACATATGTCACGCTGGTTTCCTTTAGGAATCGAATGGTTACAAAAAATGAATGAGGAGAACTAGCTATGGCTTTTATTAAGAAAAATTATCAAGGGATCCTTTTATCTTTTTTGCTTGCTCTTGTGGCCAATTTTTTAGGGGATAAATTTACTATTATTGGCGGACCAGTTTTTGGTATTTTACTAGGGATGGTTATTGCGTTATTTCCTAGAAGTGGTGGGTTTGAGCCTGGAATTCAGTTCACCTCAAAAAAGATCTTGCAATTTGCTATTGTGTTACTAGGGTTTGGAATGAACCTTTTTCAAATTTTTGCGGTAGGTAAACAGTCGCTACTGATTATTATTGCTACGATCAGTATCGCACTTATTGTGGCGTATTTTGTAAGTCAATGGATGAAAATTCCAGGAAATGTCTCTATCTTGGTGGGCGTAGGATCTGCAATTTGCGGTGGTTCAGCTATCGCAGCTACAGCACCGGTAATTGATGCTAAAGACGAAGATATTGCAAAATCCATTTCGGTGATTTTTTTATTTAATGTCTTAGCAGCCTTTTTATTCCCGATATTTGGTGATTTCTTAGGGTTAGATGATATCGGTTTTGGCATGTGGGCAGGCACAGCGATTAACGATACATCTTCTGTAGTTGCTGCCGGGCAAACCTGGGCCGCTAGTCGTGCCAGTGATGTCGCTTTAAACTATGCAACGATTGTAAAATTAACGCGTACGCTTGCGATTATTCCTATTACCTTGATATTAGCCTTTTATCGTTCGCGAAAAAGTAGCCAAGTCTCAGTTAAATTATCGCAAACCTTTCCTTGGTTTATCTTATTTTTCTTATTAGCAGCCATTGTAAGTACTGTTTTTCAGTTAAATACCGAAATAACTGCTAGTTTAACAGCCTTAAGTAAATTCTTTATAACAATGGCGATGACAGCCATCGGTCTAAACACCAATATTGTTCGTCTGATTAAATCTGGTGGCAAACCTATTTTGTTAGGTTTTTGTTGCTGGGTAAGTATTATGTTGGTTAGTCTTTTGATGCAACAAGTATTAGGCATTTGGTAATAAAAAAATTTATATAATTAGTACAGAAAGAAATAGCTTTTACAACAGTTGCTGTAAAAGCTATTTCTTTATTTTATTCGTTATGTCAATTATTTAACCGTTGACAACTTACTAACAGATAATATAATAACTTTAAAAGTGTGAAACAGTTTTATTTTCTGTATTAATTTAGGAGGTTGGAGATGAAAAAAGGACGTTTATTAGGAAAATTGACGGCATTAGCGGCTGTATCATTGGTATTTTTAACTGCTTGCCAAAATCAAGGAGCTTCAGAAGAAGATTTAGCGGCTACTGATTCTTCCGCAGATCAAGAGACTGAAGTGCTTCGATTTGGGATTACGGGCGGCTATCCACCAAGTAATTATCATGATGAAGATACCGAGGAGTTAGTTGGTTATGAGGTCGATATGGCCAAAGAACTTGTCAAAGACTTAGATGGTGATGTGGAAGCAGAGTTTGTGGAAATGTCTTTTGGTTCCATTTTGGAGAGTTTAAATAGCGATCGTATTAATGTAGCGATGCATAGCTTGAGTGAAACACCAGAACGGGCAGAACAGTATGATTTCACCGTCCCTTATTTTGACAAAGTATGGGGGATTATTGTGGCTGAAGATAGCGACATTCAAACCTTAGATGATCTAGACGGCAAGCGGGCGGCCCAAAGTGTGTCGACTTCATCTGGACAAGAGGCAGAAGAACTTGGCGGAGAACTTGTCCCAATTGACGATGTGGACGAAGCGGTTAAATTGATTACAGAAGATCGTGCGGATTTTTATCTAGGTAGCGATGTCGGCCAACAAGACTATTTAGATAAACAACCGGAACCATTACCTGTTCGTGTGTTAGATGAAACCGTGCAAGATGTACCTGCTTCTTTGGTTGTGCCAAAAGGCTCAGATGAGTTAAGAGAGGCTTTAAATGAATCAATTATCGAAAATACAGAAGATGGAACTTTAGCTGAAATTTATGACGAATATTTAGATATGGATAAATCCATCGAAGATTTTGATGAAGACGAATAAGAACAATCCAAGCGAGGTTTAGTGAAATCTCGTTTGTTTATTTAATAGGGAGTAGACGAATGTATTTATTTGACCAAAAACGTAATGGAAAAGAAGTACGTGATCCAAGATATAATTATGCTATTGCTAGTTTTTTAGCCAATGAATTACAACTAGACGAATCAATTATGCGTTTTTATATCAACCAACCAGCTGTCATTATCGGCAAACATCAAAACGCCTTTGCTGAAGTTAATTTGAACTACCTGGAAAAAGAACAAATTTATTTGGTTCGTCGTTCTTCAGGTGGAGGTTCAGTCTACCATGATCAAGGGACATTGATTTATGGTTTTATAGGAGATAATGATCATGATTCTTACCAAGATTTTTCTCGTTTTACTCAGCCTATCGTACGGGCGCTGCAGCGCTTAGGTGTTAAAGAGGCGCAGTTTGGAGGACGCAATGGGAGCGGAGGAAAAATGGATAATTTTCAAAAACTAACAAAAAATGCTTTAGATGAATTATCGCAAGTCTTTGCCAAAATGAATGAAGAAGACGTAAGACTACTTCTAGATAGTATCGAAAAAACGGAACGGATCTTTCTTTTAGGGGCAGGACGAGAAGGGCTTTCCACACGAGAGTTTGCGATGCGTCTTATGCATTTAGGTAAGGAAGCGCATTGGTTATGGGATGATACAACGCCAGAAGTTAGACCAGGTGATCTATTTATTTGTGCCTGCGGAAGTGCAGACGTCTCTCATGAAAATGTGATTTGTAATAATGCCAAACAAGCAGGAGCTAATTTATTGCTCATTACTCCTTCATCAGAAGGATATCTCCTTTCAATTGCTGATATTGTGATTAAAGTTCCTTCTATGGCTTATAAGGCAGTTTACCATTCAGAAGATGATTATGTAGCTACTAATCAAACAATGGGAAACCAGTTTGAACAAGCATTACTTATATTTTTTGATGTGATTGTTATGATGCTAAAAGATGAATTGGGTTTAACAAACGAAGATATGGAAGCACGACATCGAAATGTAGAATAAATAAAACTGCGGAGGATTTTCCTTCGTAGTTTTTACTTAGAAATATAACGAAATGAAAAGCAAGGTTATTAAAAATGAGCGTGTGATTCGTGTTATAATAGCTAAAAGAGACATAAGTATGCATGGAAAGGTCTGGTAAAATTAAAAATGAAAGGAAGGTGATTTATTATTGAAAATGTGATAGAAGTAAAAAAAGATTTGTTAGAAAGTCTAGTTGGAATTGTTAGTTTACCTAAGGTCTTCGATATAAAGACAGAGAGAGCGGAAAGAAAGCAAAAACGATTGGTAAAACATGAACTGCATCATTGACGTTGATATAATATGTGGGAAAGTATAACATTGAATATTTTCAAAAGATGCTGAAAATTTAGTTGGATAAAAATCAATTGAAAAATTAAATCAAGCTTCGCTTAATGGTAAGGTGTTGATTATGGTTGTAACTTCATTACGTTTTAAAGATGAACAATATCAAGAAATTAAAGAGTTAGCTGAATTTGAAGGAGTTTTTGTAACAACTTTTATGCGGCAAACAATTTTGGGCCGGTTGCAAGACGAGAAGGGTTGTTATGAAGCAGTCCAAAGTTTAGAAGAAAGTAATGGCGAAAGTGTATCTAGTGATGAAATTAAACGCCGATTGGGAATGGCACGACAACAGATAATTGGAAAAGTAGATAAGGAATTTGGTTTATAGGTTCAAAACATTTATAAACACTGATATAGGACTATTAACAGCTTGCAGATAGTTAATGGCCTATTTTTTTATGAATCTGTTATTTGGTCTAGCAAACTTTTATTGATGAATTTATCATGAAGAAGTTCTATAAAGAAGGTAAGTTAATAAAAGTTCCCTTCATTCAGTGTAAAATGAATGTAAGTAAATCAAATTAGCCTTCTTTTTATTCAAAAAGAGGGAAAGACCACTAAAGGAATCTTTATTAGTCTTAAAAAGAAGGGAAGTTTAATAAAGTTTCCTTTATTTAGACTGAGCTAGGTCGATGTTTGAACGAAAAAGTTTAGTTAATAGCTGAGAATAAACGTATTTTAGTAAATATGATAAAATGAATTATAGCGATGGGGATTTGTAAAGGATTACGGAATAATTGTTGTTTAAATAATTGAAAGCGCTATAATTATAGAGAACTTAGCATGCTAAAGAGAATCATTATTTTATAAGGAGTGAGATTCATGGTAGAGAAATATGATACTGTTGTGATTGGTGCTGGCCCAGCTGGAACGGCAGCTGCTTCTTCTTTAAAAGCCCAAGGACAAAAAGTAGCGATTGTAGAGGAAGATTTATGGGGAGGTACTTGTCCTAACCGTGGTTGTGATCCGAAAAAGATTTTATATACAGCAGTAGAAGCAAAAGAACAGGCTGATCTTTTAGCAGGGCAAGGATTAAATACACAAAGTTCAATCGAATGGCCCGATTTAATGGCGAATAAGCGAAGTTATACAAAACAAATAAGTCCAGGGACTCATGAGAGTTTAAAAAATAATGGCATTGAAACAATTACTGGTCATGCGCAATTTGTCGATCAACACACTTTAGAAATTGGACAGCAAACAATTGAAGCTCAAAATGTCATTATTGCTACTGGTTTACGGCCACGAATTCTAGAAATTAAAGGGAAAGAATTTTTGCAAACGAGTAATGAATTTTTAGATTTAGATGAAATGCCAGAAAGTATTACTATATTGGGAGGCGGATATGTTGCTTTTGAACTTGCCGGAATCGCATCTTCTGCAGGAGCAAAAGTGACACTGATTCATCATAATAATCGTCCATTGAAAGCTTTTCCGGAAAAATTAGTACAGACCCTTTGCGATCAAATATCCGAAAATGGTGTAGAGATCATCTTGGATCAAGAAATCACTGAAATTCAAAAGGACAATACAAGTTATCGAGTAATAGGCAATGATTTTGATAAGAGAACGGATAGGGTATTTGCTGCAGTTGGTCGAATTGCTAATGTGGATCAGTTAGGGCTAGATCAAATAGGTGTTGAATATTCAAGTAAAGGCGTTAAAGTAAATGAACACTTACAGTCAGATGTGTCACATATTTACGCCGTTGGGGATTCAGCAGCTTCTCCTGTGCCTAAGTTAACGCCAGTTGCAGGTTTTGAAGCAAACTATGTAGTCGATCAAATTTTAGGTGATCACAAAGAGATTGGTTACCCGTTAGTTCCGACAATCATTTTTTCTTTACCAAAGTTGTCGCAAGTAGGCGTCACTGCGCAACAAGCAGAAGAAGATACCGATAGATATCAAGTGAGAACTGTCAATGTAGAAGAATGGATCACTTATAAAAGACAACATGAAAAACAACCTCTAGTACAATTAGTCATCGATCAAAAGCAAGATCAGGTGGTGGGTGCTGCTTGTTTGAGTATGGAAGCTGATGAAATGATTAATTACTTGAGATTACTGATTAAGCATGAATATTCTGCAAATGAAGTTAGTCAGACGCTCTTTAATTATCCAACGATAGCAAGTGATATTCAGTATTTGTATTGAACAAACTATAAAAATTTATTCTATAGAAGAATAAGTAATAAGTAAATTCAAAAAGCTGCGAAGAACATTTCTTCGCAGCTTTTTTACCTTATTTCAATCTTTCAGTTTATTTTAAATATATACTTTTATATTTATCATTTACTTTAAAAAGGATTTGGATTTACGTCAATATTCTGGACACATTTTTTGAGAGTCTTTTTTCGAAACGAATCCACTCTAGAGAATGTCATCATTTCCGCTTAATATCAAATGGAAAAACGTATTTGACATTAAGCGGAAACGATGACAAGGAGGCCTCGTGGATAAGTTCCTCAAAAAAATGTGTGGGGAAACTCTAGACCTATGCCAACATTTTTGCTTGATCTTCCGCTTGCTGGGGCGTCAGGTAGTTGATATTTCCATGAATCCGTTCGCGATTGTACCAACCATTAATATATTGGAATAAAGCGAGACGGGCTTCGTCAAAACTTCTATAGTGCTTCAAATAAACTTCTTCCTTTTTCAAGGTCGCATGAAAAGATTCAATCCCTGAATTATCATAGGGCGTTCCTTTGCGACTGTAAGAATGATTGATGTGACATTGTAGGAGAAGATTTTCAAATTCATAGCTCGTATATTGCGTGCCTAAATCTGTTTGTAAGATGAGTCCCTTACCATCTTTTAATTGTTGATTTTGCATGGCTTGCTGAAAAGCTTCCACTACAATCGGAGTGGTCATCTGTTTACCATAAGAATAGCCAATAATTTTACGAGAATATAAGTCCATGACAGAAGCCAAGTAAGTCCAGCCTTCTTTTTGCGTATGAATATAGGTAATATCTGCACTCCATTTTTGGTTGATCGAAGTCGTAGAGAAATCTTGTTTCAAGAGATTCTCACGAGATTCCACTTTTTCATGATTGCTTGCTGGACGATATTTTTTTCGAATAATGGAACGAATACCAAGTTCTCGCATCAATCGTTGGACGCGTTTTAAGCTCACTTTCCAACCGTATTGGACTAACTTATGCGTGATTTTGGGCGCGCCATAACGGTGCTTGCTTTTCTCGTAAATCTGTAGAATTTCTTCTTTTAATTGTTCATTCTTTTGGTTCCTTCGGCTCGGACAACGGTTCTTGGAGGCATAGTAAGTCGACTTCGATACCTCGAGTACGTTCGTTAATGTACGTACGGGGTATTCTTGACGCTCTTCATCAATAATTTCATAAATCAACGTGTCATCACTTACTCTTTCGTGAATATGGTGATAGCTTTTTTTAGGATATCAATCTCCTGTTTCATACGATGCATTTCCTTCTCCATTTGATGAATATCTGCCTGACTTTTGCCGGTTTCTTCATCCGGGGTATACGCTTTTTTCCAGTTATATATCGTTGCTTCTGAAATCCCATATTCACGTGCCAAAGAAGGAACACTTTGTCCTTGTTCATTTAATTGAAGAATCAATTCTCTTGTTTCTTGGTTGTATCTTTGTGTCATAAACGGACATCCTTTCATAGAATATTATAGTACTCTACAAAAACGTGTCCATAAAACTAACCTAACACCAATTTGAATATTTTTTATAGTTGAGCGATTGCTAAACTGTTCTTCCAGTTAAAACTTTAATAGGTAATTTATATGTTTTCTCTAAAGGAATTTCCGGTTGAGTGATTCGTTGTATTAATAAATCAACTAGAAGGTCACTAGCTTCTTGAATAGGTTGAACGATCGTTGCTAAATCTGGAAAATAATTTTGCATAAATTGAGTGCCGTCATAGCCAATAACTTTTAATTGCGAAGGTATATCAATATTTAACTCACGACAAATATTAATGACTAGGGTAGCAGTTAAATCGTCTGTGCAGAATAAACTATCGATATTTTGATTTAGCAAAATTTGTTTAATTTTCATTTTTTTTAACGCTAATGAATTTTCAAATGGAGCAAAATAAAAAATATTAGGTTCCAGCCCAACCTCTTTTAAAAATGCTAAATGGCCATTTAAGCGGTCATTAGTGGGCGAATCTGAAACATTACTACCTGCAATAATGCCAATTTTTCTTCCTCCATTTTTGTAAAGCGTCTCTGTTGCGATGTATCCACCTTGATAGTTATCACTACCTACAATAGAGATATTATCAGCTAAATAACGATCAAATGAAATAATAGGTAGTTCAACCATTTCATATTCTTCAATTCCTAAATTGTGTGATCCAGCAACAATCCCATCTACTTGGTTTGCGGCTAACATCTTTAAATAGTTGCGTTCTTTTTCTTTGTTTTGGGAACTATCACAAAGAATAGATTTATAGCCACGTTCGAAAAGCTTGGTCTCTAGCTGTTCTACAAGTTCACCAAAAAAAGGGTGAGCGATTGTTGGAAAAATAAGTCCGATTAATTGTGTATTTTTCCCCTGTAGAGAACGGGCAAGGGAGTTGGGTTGATAATTAAGTTCTTCCATTGCAACGTGGACTTTATTAATTGTTTTTTGGCTAAGTGAACCATAATTATTAATCACTCGTGAAACTGTCGTCGAAGAAACGCCAGCTTTTTTAGCTACATCTGTAAGTTTAATGGCCAATTTTATTCTCCTTTTTTAATTAAAAGCTTATTAGCTAATATCAGTTTATGTATAATCATTGGAATCTTATATGTAAGATGTAATAACTTGTTTGCAAATCAATTACAACTTAAAGATAGTCTAATGTGCACTGTATGTCAACCGGAAATCATTAATTCATTACTGCTAACATACTATTTATTATAAGATGATAATTTATTTTGATAAACGTTTGACATTAGTAAGCAGGTATAGTATAAATATTTAAAACGCTTTCCGATTTTTATCAATAAATAAGGTGAAAAGGAGTTAAACATAAAATGATGAAAAAGATACAACGTTTTGGTGGAGCAATGATTGCCCCAGTTTTGCTGTTTGCTTTTAATAGTATAGTGTTAGCATTTGCTATTGTGTTCCAGGACCCAGAAATTATGGGTGGACTGGCAACAGAAGGGACTTTTTGGACTGATCTTTGGTCAGTTATTGAGGCCGGTGGTTGGGTTGTTTTTGACCATATGGAATTATTATTTGTTATAGGCTTACCGATAGGTTTGGCCAAAAAAGCAAATGCCCGGGCATCTTTAGAGGCATTTATCATTTATATGACTTGGAATGCTTTCATTAACGCGATATTACAAGTCTGGAACTTCGGTGTAGATCTTAATGATACTGAGGCGCTTGGCGTAAAAGCTATTGGTGGTATTGAGACTTTAGATACTAACATTATTGGAGCTCTTTTAATTTCAGGTATGGTTATTTGGCTACATAATAAATTTTATGATGCGGCGCTTCCTGAATGGATTGGTATTTTTTCAGGGTCTGCGTTTGTGGTTATTATTGGCTTTATAGTTACATTACCTTTGGCGTTTTTAACCGCTTGGCTTTGGCCAATGTTGCAGGGCTATATGTTCCAACTACAAGATTTAATTGCTGGCAGTGGGACAGCTGGCGTAGGGGCCTTTGTTTTCTTAGAAAGAATATTGATTCCAACAGGTCTTCATCATTTTATTGCACAACCGTTTAAATACGGTCCTGCTGTTGTTGATGGCGGATTAACCAATTTTTGGTTTGAAAATTTAGCTGATATTTCATCTTATAACGGTACTTTAAGAGATTTAGTTCCACAAGCTGGTTTTGGTTTAAATAGTATGCCTAAAGTATTTGCCCCGATTGGAATTGGTGCAGCATTTATTGCGACGGCTAAACCTGAACAAAGAAAACAAACAATTGCTTTAGTTATTCCAACCGCAGTTACTGCTGTTTTAACTGGGATAACAGAGCCGTTTGAATTTACTTTCTTATTCTTGGCTCCACAGCTGTATGTTGTATATTGTTTACTTGCTGCAGCAATGGCTATGACAGTTTATGCTCTTGGCGTTTCGCTTGTTCTAGGAGGAGGGTTAATATCATTTTTCCCAAGGTTTATTATACCTTTATCAACGAACCACATGAACGCTATTGTTATTTTCTTCATCGTCGGCTTAGCATTTTCGGCATTATATTTCCTTGTATTCCGATGGTCAATATTAAAATTTAATATCAAAACTCCTGGGCGAGATGATACCGGAGAAGTAAAATTGCATACTAAAAAGGATTATAAAAATAAAAAAGCCGCAGAAGCAGGTGATGAACAAAATTCAGTTACTAGTGGCGCTTCTCCAGTAAGACAAAGTAACAACCCCAACGCTAAAAAAGCGACCCACTTTTTAGAAGGTTTAGGAGGTTCAGAAAATATAACAGATATTAATAATTGTGCAACTAGGCTTCGCGTGTCAGTCGCTGACGAAAATAAAATTTTGGATGACGCATTTTTCAAAAGCGGTGGAGCACACGGACTTGTTCGTAATGGAACAGCTGTTCAAGTTATTGTAGGATTAGATGTGCCGAAAGTAAGAGAGTTCTTTGACGAGATCGTTGAAGACGAAAGCTAAAAAATTTGCAAAGGCACATAACTGTTATAAATGTATAGTATTATTTATTTTAAATCTATATTAGAAATCTATTAAGTTGTTAGAGGTGTATTATGAAAATACTTTTGCTATCAGATATTCATAGCAACGCTGTATCTTTACGCAAAATTTTGGAAAGTGAAAAAGATGTAGATAAGATCCTGTGTGCAGGAGATCATGTGGATTATGGACTTTATCCTAAAGAAGTACTAGAAATGGTTAAAGATTATAATATTACAAGCGTTAGAGGAAACCACGACGATCATATGATCAAAACTTGGGAGCAAATAGAACAAGGTGTGGAACAGGACGAATTTAAATGGATTCATCATAACGCGGATATTTTAAATAAAGAAGATATTGATTATTTAAAAGCACTGCCTAAAACAATTTCATTTGATTTAGGCAATACAGGGTATGTACTTCAACACCAGTGGAAAGAAAACTCATATGAAACTATTCAGAGTGAGTATCATTTTGATCAGTTTTGGGATGAACACTATACTGGCGCCTTACAAGGTGACTTTGAGAAAAGAATTATTTTTGGTCACACTCATAGACAAGGAATACATTATGTAGCTAATGATAAATTGTGGTTGAATCCAGGGAGTATCTCTTATAGAAGACCAGACGATCCTACTAAAGATGCTCATTATATGATATTAGAAGATGGAAATATTGTATTTAAACAAGTACCTTACGAGAAGGCTGAATTAATGAATGAAGTGAACAAATGGCAAGGAATAATTAAACAAAAAGATATGGATGTCGCTTTGTTCTTCTTTGGTGAAGATGAAGAATAAATTATTTCGTTATGAAAAGCACAACGCAAGAAGTAGTAGCTGTGTATCTTGTTTTGTATTTGAATAATAACAAAATATCTATATGATTTTAACCTGACTATGGTACTATGGTCAGGTTAAAATTCGTTATTTGACTGGGTTAGATTTAATAGAAAGTGTATACTAATAATTTTAGTAAGAAAGTAGATTTATAATGAAAAAAATAAAAAATTATATAATGCCTACTGAATAATTGTGAACTTTGAAAAAAAGCTAAAATAAACTGTCCGATTTTTTATTTGTTTACTCTTGAAGTTGCTAGACA
>NZ_AUIQ01000051.1 GCF_000423785.1 Tetragenococcus muriaticus DSM 15685
GAGGGTTGGAGCGGACGGATACTAATCGATCGAGCACTTAACCAAGGAAGGTTGATGGTTTCTTTTTCTCCAGTTTTGAGGGAATGGACGCATCCATTTCCGTGTGTGTGGTGATGATAGCAAGAAGGAGACACCTGTTCCCATGCCGAACACAGTCGTTAAGCTTCTTAGCGCCAATTGTAGTGAGGGGGCTTCCCCTTGTGAGAGTCGGACATCGCCACGCCGAACATTCCGGCATAGCTCAGTTGGTAGTAGCGCATGACTGTTAATCATGATGTCGTAGGTTCGAGTCCTACTGCCGGAGTTCTCTATTGGAGAAAATTGAAGAGTATGGGTTTCTTTGTGCTTGGAGAGTTGTCCGAGAGGCCGAAGGAGCATGATTGGAAATCATGTAGATGGTATTCACTGTCTCAAGGGTTCGAATCCCTTACTCTCCGTAACCAAGTTTGGTCCGTTGGTCAAGAGGTTAAGACACCGCCCTTTCACGGCGGTAACACGGGTTCGAGTCCCGTACGGACCATTAGAGTAAAACTTGGAGGTTTAGCTCAGTTGGGAGAGCATCTGCCTTACAAGCAGAGGGTCATAGGTTCGAGCCCTATAACCTCCATACGGTCTGGTAGTTCAGTTGGTTAGAATGCCTGCCTGTCACGCAGGAGGTCGCGGGTTCGAGTCCCGTCCAGACCGTTAACTATAGTTTATAGACTTGGATCGATAGCTCAGTCGGTAGAGCAACGGATTGAAGCTCCGTGTGTCGGCAGTTCGATTCTGTCTCGATCCATTTGGAGGAGTAGCGAAGTGGCTAAACGCGGCGGACTGTAAATCCGTTCCTTCGGGTTCAAAGGTTCGAATCCTTTCTCCTCCATTTATAGGGACATAGTTCAATGGTAGAACAACGGTCTCCAAAACCGTCGATGCGGGTTCAACTCCTGCTGTCCCTGCCATGGCGAATATGGCGAAGTGGTTAACGCACCGGATTGTGGCTCCGGCACTCGTGGGTTCGATCCCCACTATTCGCCTTTATTATTATTGGGATATAGCCAAGCGGTAAGGCAATGGACTTTGACTCCATCATGCGCTGGTTCGAATCCAGCTATCCCAGTTAGTTGTTATCCTATTGAAAAGTAGGAACCCTAATAGTATAATGGCGGTATAGCCAAGTGGTAAGGCAGAGGTCTGCAAAACCTTTATCACCGGTTCAAATCCGGTTACCGCCTTAGTACTAAATAATATTTTGCCGGCGTGGCGGAATTGGCAGACGCGCTGGACTCAAAATCCAGTGCCCGTTAAGGGCGTGTCGGTTCGACCCCGACCGCCGGTATCTAAAGCAAGCGATAAACGTTGTTAAGTCAATGTTTATCGCTTTTTTTATACTGGCTCATTTATTAGTTGAAAATTTATGTTATTTATTGAAAAGTTGCACTTATAAAGAAGCTATGCTATGATCCATTTTGTTATAATAGTGTAAGTATGGCTAGGATGTGGATATTTTTCCATTCTAGCTTTTTATAAAAAAAGAGGTTTCTATGATTATTACAAAGATTTTAAATAATAATGTTGTTCTTTCTGTCAATAAAGCAAATGAAGAAGTTATTTACATGGGGCGGGGCTTGGCTTTCAAAAAGAAAGTCGGTGATGAGATTGATCCCGCGTTCGTTCAAAAAGAGTTTGTTTTAAAGGAGTCTTTTAATAGTTTACAAATGCAACAACTATTTTCAGACATCCCGGAGGAAGAAATTGAAGTAGTAAAAAAAGTAATCGATTTAGCTGAAAATGAATTACAAACGGAGTTATCAACGAGCGTCTATATTACTTTGACTGACCACCTTCATTATGCTATTTCACGTTTTAAAGAAGGGACTGAAATGCCCAATCCTTTATTGTTTGAAACACAAAAATTTTACCCAAAAGAATTTGCTATTGCTGAAAAAGCGCTTCACTTAGTATTAAATGATTTAGGTATAAATCTGCCCGAAACTGAAGCGGGTTTTATTGCTTTACATATTGTTAACGGAGAACAAGGAAATGAAAACATGCAGACTACTATGCAAATGACCGAAATGGTTCGTGATATTCTCTCGCTTATTAGTCGCTATTTCGGAAAGAGTTTTAACGTACAATCGTTAAATTATCAACGTATTGTTACGCATTTACAATATTTTATTCAACGGTATTTAAAAGATGAAATTGTGGAGGAAAAAGATGAGTTTCTTTTTACTTTAGTTCAATCAAAATATCCCAAATCTTTTCAAGCAGTACAAAGAATTGATAGTTATTTAACAAAAATATATGAAAAACCGATTGAACAGGCCGAAATGATTTATTTAACGATTCATATTCAAAGATTGGTAGCAGACAAAAATGGATAGGATAATGTATAAAATGGATAGAAACAAGACAGGGAGATAAAAAGAAGAGAATGGGAACGAATCGTGAAGTTGCTGAACGTATACTAAATGGTGTTGGTGGTTCAAAAAATATAGAAAGCGTTGTACATTGTGTTACTCGTTTACGTTTTATATTAAAGGATGAGAATAAAGCAGACACTCAACGTTTGCAAAGTGACCAAGAAATTATTCAGATTGTCCAAAGTGGAGGTCAGTATCAAGTAGTCCTAGGAAGCCATGTAGCAGACGTTTATCAGGAATTACTAGCTCTTGCTGACATTAATGAGGGCTCAGCTAAAAAAGGAAATATTATAAATCGATTTGTTGATATTATTTCTGCAATATTTACGCCTTTTCTCGGAGCTATGGCTGGTGCCGGTGTATTAAAAGGTTTCTTAACGTTAGCACTGACATTAGGGTGGATTTCAGAACATTCTGGTGTTTACCTGGTCTTATTTTCGGTAGCAGATGGAATATTTACTTATTTGCCGATTCCTTTAGCGTTTACTGCCGCCCAAAAGTTTAGAACAAATCCATATTTAGCTATTGCTTTAGCAATGGGACTCGTGCATCCATTAGTTACTCAATTTTCCGGTGACACACTTAGTTTCTTTGGTTTACCAGTAATTATTGGCCCTTCAGGTTATACATCTTCAATCATACCAGTGATTTTGGCAGTTTTTCTACAAAGTTATGTTGAACGTTTTGCTAAAAAAATTATTCCTGCTTTTTTAAGTACAATCTTAGTTCCCCTTTTTATTTTGTTAATTATGGCGCCTATAACTTTCATTATTATTGGCCCTATTGGAACGGTTTTAGGAGATTTACTTGGTCAATTGTACTACACAGTTTATAATTTTAGCCCTACAATTGCTGGTGCGGCCGTAGGTGGTCTTTGGCAAGTTCTAGTCATGTTTGGAATGCACTGGGGTTTTATTCCTATTATGTTTTTAAACATGGCACAAGGTTCGGATACTTTAATGCCTATTGTATTACCAGCCATTCTTGCCCAAGGGGGAGCTGCTTTAGCCGTATTCTTTTTAACAAAAAGTAGGAGATTAAAAGGGTTAGCTTTTTCCTCAGTAATTACCTCTATATTTGGAATTACAGAGCCTACAGTGTATGGTGTTAATTTGCCTTTAAAAAGGCCATTTGTTATTGCTTGTATTAGTGGAGCTATTGGTGGTGCTTTTATTTCTTTTAATCGAGTGCATAGTTTTTCCGTTGGGCTAGTTAGTTTGCTTAGCTTACCCAGTTTTATATCGCCAAATTCTGGTTCCATTTCTGGGATGGTTATGGCGATCATTGGAACAACCATTGCTTTTATACTAGCTTTTATTTTGACCCTGATTTTTCGCTTTAAAACTTCATTACAAAGCTCAACTGAAACGGAGGAACTATCTGCAGAAACATCATTTGATACAAAAACTAAAACCGAGTATTTTTCTCTAGCAAGCCCATTAGAAGGAGAAGTTATGGCTCTAACCGAAGTTTCTGACCAGGTATTTGCTTCTGAAGCTTTAGGTAAAGGAGTAGCTATTAAACCCACCCTAGGAAAATTGTATGCTCCTGTAGATGGAAAAGTTACTACACTATTTTCTACGGGTCACGCTCTTGGTATGACGTCTACAGAAGGTGTGGAAGTATTAATGCATATTGGTTTGAATACCATTAATTTGGAAGGTGATGGTTTTACAGTAGCTGTTCAAAAAGAAGATTTTGTACGAAAAGGAGATTTACTTATAACGTTTGATATGGAAAAAATTAAAGAAGCAGGACTTACAACTCTTACTCCAATTATAGTCACAAATACGCAGGATTATCTTGATGTACTGGATATGAATCAATCCGAAATTGTGGTTGGTGAAGATTTATTAACAATTGTTCCTGGAGGATAAGTTACATTACACTATAAAGCTAAAAAAGACTCTTCACCTTTTTGTAAAAAGATTTGGAGTCTTTTAATTTATTTTAGAACAATCTTGCCCACAGATTCATGAAGAGCCACTCCTTTTTCTTTATCTATTTCTATAGACTCAATTTGTTCTTGCGAAAGGGCGATAAAGATAATATCGGTAGTTTTATGTTTTTCTTGTATATAATCTAAATCTATTTCAGTAAGAACATCTCCAGCTTCTACCTTTTGATTTAACTCAACAAAGCTATGAAAACCATGTCCATTTAAAGCTACTGTATCAATTCCCATATGCAGTAAATACTCAATATTGTTTTCATCTTTGATACCGATTGCATGTTTTGTCGGAAATAAACTTACAATTCTTCCATTGATAGGAGAATGAACTTTTCCTTCAACAGGTGTAACTGCAAAACCGTCGCCTAAACTTTTTTCTGAATATAGCTTATTATCCACCTCTTCAATGTTTTTAATTTTTCCTTTGGCCAAAGGATAGAGAGGGATAGAAAAAGAGCTATTATTTTGTTGATTATTATTTGCTTTTTTATAAACAACATCTTTAAAAATAGTCTTTACAGATGGTTTACTAAGATGAGCTAAACTTGAAATAGACATTGTCCACGGATTTAAGACGTAATTAAGTAACATGAAAAAAACGAAAAATAAAGAAATTGTCCATAGAGCAGTTTCTTGTATACTTACTAGTTGTTTCCAGAAAAACAAAGAAACAGATAAACCAATATATAAAACTAAAATTATATTATTTTTTGACAAAGAGCTATGACCAATTACATCTACTTTAATTTGAGGAGGGCTTTCTTTTTTCATATTCAATCACCTTTCCTAATGTCTTATCGAAGTCATTTCATTCCTTTACTATATTTTAATATATTTTATTTCTAACGTAAATTTTAAAGTTTCAATTGAAAGAAAAATAGTTTTTCTTAAAACATATAAACTCCATTAAAAAAGAAAAGAGTTTTATTTAAGAAATAGAAATGGGAGCTATGTTATAATAAGTAACAAATCGTATTTAAAAAAGTAGATGAGGTGAGTCAAGGGTGCAGTCAATGATTTTTGATTTCAATGGGACTTTGTTTCGTGATTCGGATTTGCATGAACAAGCTTGGCAGCAATTTCTTCAAGAAAAAATTGGGCGCAAATTTACTAAAGAAGAATTTGACCAAATTCATGGACGTACAAATCATTTAAATATGGAAGCTATTTTTGGTAGAAAGCTTAGTAATAAAGAAGCGGATGAATTATCAGAAAACAAAGAAAAAATTTATCGTGATTTAGTTTTACAAGAACAGTCCGTACAGTTAGTTAAAGGCGCAACGGATTATTTTGATTTATTAAAAGACTTGCGTCTACCTATAAATATTGCGACTGTTTCTCCTAAGGTTAATCTAGATTTTTATTTTGACCTTTTTCAATTAGAGCGTTGGTTTAACTATCATCAAGTTGTTTATAATGATAGATCACTAGAAAGTAAACCGGCGCCTGATTTTTATGTACAAGCGGCCTTGAATTTAGGTGCTGATCCTAAGCAGATGACTATTTTTGAAGACTCACCAATTGGGTTACAAGGTGCTTATAATGCTCAAGCCAAACAAATTATTGCAGTAACGACAGGTAATAACCAGGAAAAGTTAAGACAAACAGGGATGGTAGATTTCATCATTGACGACTTCACTGATATACGGATTAAAGAAATGTTAAAAGAAGGATAAATGGATTTATTTGCTATAGTAAAGTCAAAGGAAAAGGAAATAAATAAACACAAGTAAGATTTTGCTTGTGTTTGTTTTTACTTCAGATTTTAATTTACATTTGAAAAACGTATGAAAATTTCATTAAAAATTTAAATACCTTCCGAATTTAGATGGGTGTAATTTGCAAAATAACCTTAGTTACGATTAAGATATAATAGTAGAGTATATAATTCATAGTAAAAGGAGATAATACGTAATGGTATCAAGTGAACAAGATATTTTAACAGAAATCAAAGATGAGAAAGAATTATTTTGGTTAAACGATGAATTATTACCGATACAAGAAGCGAATAAAAAAACGAGCTATTCTTTTGAAGATGTTCAAGATGCAGAAGCACGTTTACAACGTTTTTCCAGCTTTATAAGAAAAGCATATCCTGAAACAGAAGAGGATGGAGGGATTATTGAATCCAGTATAACTGAAATACCAAATATGAAATCTTTGTTAGATGAAAAGTACAATCAATCATTGGAAGGATCCTTTTATTTAAAACGCGATGATCAATTACCCATTTCTGGCACAGTAAAGGCTAGAGGTGCGATTTATGAAGTTTTGAAACATGCAGAAAGTTTAGCTCTAGAAAATGGCTTGTTATCTAGTACAAAAGAAGACTATTCTGTGTTTGCTACAAAGAAATTCCAAGACTTTTTCTCTGAATATAATATAACTGTAGGAACTACTGGAAACCTAGGGATTAGTGTAGGTAGAATGGGCCGCATGCTAGGTTTTGATGTTACTGTTCATATGTCAGTTGAAGCAAAAGAGTGGAAAAAGCAATACCTACGGGATTTGGGCGTAAATGTTATTGAACATGAAACAAATTTTTCGCTTGCGGTTAACAAAGGGCGAGCTCTTTCAGAAGCGGATCCTAAAAGTTACTTTGTCGATGATGAGAATTCTGAATCGCTATTTTTCGGATACACAGCTGGTGGATATCGTATGAAAGAACAGCTTAAGCGAGAGGGAATCAAAGTAGACGAAGAGCATCCACTATTTGTTTATCTTCCTTGTGGTATTGGCGGAGCTCCTACAGGTGTTACATTTGGACTTAAACAAGCGTTTGGCGATAATGTCCATTGTATCTTTGCTGAACCAACGAAAATGCCAAGTATGTTAATTGGTTTAGAATCTCAATTATTTAATGATGTGTCCGTAGAAGATGTTGGTTTAGGTGGTTCCACAGTAGCTGATGGGTTAGCTGTTCCAAGGACTTCAGCTCTTGTTTCTAAATTGGCTCGTTATTATTTTAGTGCTGGATATACTCTGCAAGATGGATCATTTCAACGTTTATTATGGAACTTATATCATACAGAGTCCATTTTTCTTGAACCGGCAGCTGTTGCTGGGGTTGTCGGACCTTATGCATTAATGTCTACTCAAGAAGGTCAAGCGTATATGAAGAATCACGAATTACAAGATAAATTAGCGAATGCTACCCATATTGCATGGGCGACAGGTGGTTCTATGGTACCAAACGACTATAGGGAAGAATTTATCGAGGAAGGGAAACAAGCAGAAAAGCATACAACGAGTTCAATAAAATAAATTCGTTAAAAGCGTCACTTTATTCATTATTTAAAGTGGCGTTTTTATTTATTACCTGATAAGACAAGAAATACCACGAGTCTCCATAATATTTTTAAAGTAATCTAGATCTTCACTATGAAGTTGCGGAACATTTTGCATTTGGTATTCACGGTTTAAATTTTCATACTTTTTTTGACCAAACTGATGGAAGGGTAATAATTCCATTTTTTCAACCCCCATCTGATTAAATAAATGAGCAAAATGGCGCGCGTCTGTTGAACTATCATTAAAATGAGGAATAATTGGGATGCGAATGGTTAAATCTTTTTGTTGTTGTAAAGCTAAAGCAAGGTTTTTCAAAATTAATTTATTGCTAACACCGATACCTTGTCGATGCTTTTCTGGGTCATAATGTTTTACATCAAAATATAAGCTATCTACTTGCGCAATAAATTTTTCAAAAATTTTAGGATTGGCCTGTCCAGTTGTTTCAGCGGCTGTATGGATGTTATTGGCCTTTAATTGTTTTAATAATTCCGTCGCAAATTTGGCTTGATATAGTACTTCTCCGCCAGAAAGTGTCACGCCACCGCCGGACTCTTCATAAAAAGGAAGATCTTTCATAACTTCTTTTATAATCTCCTCAATACTTTTGTATTCACCGATAGTCGTATAGGTATTTTGTTGAGTATCCCACATTTTTTCTGGTTGGCCACTTTGTGATTCAGGGTTAGCGCACCAATAGCAATGTAAAGGACAGCCTTTGAAAAAAACCACCGTACGAATGCCAGGGCCGTCATGAATACTAAACTTTTGAATATTAAAAATACAAGCTTGTAGTGAAGTTTTCGTTGGCATAAAATTTCCTCCTTCTTGTTCAAGTTTATTCTATCACATGGATTAACAAACGTAAACGAAATATGTTACGTACGTAAGTTTATTTTTGATAAATTGTTAGCAGCAACGAAATATGATATTCTTATTAAATAAAAGCGAGGGATACAAATGGCGCGAGAAGAAGAAATTATTTCGATAGTAAGCGAAAATAAAAAAATAGAAGTAAATGAATTAGCAAGCTTATTAAATGTATCAAAAGTTACTATCCGTAAAGATTTAGACAAGCTAGAAACAAGGGGAATCGTTCATCGTCAACATGGATATGCTGTTTTAAATAGTCAAGATGATATTAATTATCGTTTAGCTATCAATTATGATTTAAAAAGAAAGATTGCCAAAGAAGCGGCAAAATTGGTAAAAGATGGCGAAACGGTGATGATTGAATCAGGTTCAACCTGTACATTATTGGCTGAAGAATTAGCTAATTATAAAAATGATGTAACGATTATAACGAATTCTTGTTTCATTGCTTCGTATATCCGAAAAGCTGAAGCGATTAAGATTTTGCTGATTGGCGGAGAATATCAAAAAGATTCCCAAGTAAATGTAGGGCCTTTAGTGAAAAAAGTTATCAGTGAATTTCATGTAGACAAATTGTTTGTAGGAATTGATGGATTTGATGAACAAAGAGGATTTACTGGTAGTGATGTTACGCGTTGCGATACAGCTAATACGATGATGACTTCAGCAAACAACACGATTGTTTTAACAGATTCAAGTAAGTTCTTGCAAGGAGGCGTCGTATCAGAGTTTGATTTCGATACGATTTCTAAGGTGTATACAGATAACCGTATCGAAAAAGAGAAGAAGGATTTTTTGGAAAAACAAGCAATTCAGGTGGTAACAGTTTAATGGGATCTTTGGCTTTTTGTAAAGGAGACGGGTATCCGTCTCTTTTTTATTATGCTTTTGTCATTTGTGAATAAATATGCTATATTTATTACGAAAGAAAGATAACGACTTTCAAACAAAAAGGAGAATGGCTATGGAAACTAAAGAAGAAGAAAATAAGGTCAATGGTCTCTTGTATTTTGGTAAATTGTCTAATCGTATGGAAAATTATCGTGAATCAGTATTGGAAAAAGAACCTTATATTTGTGCAGAACGGGCATTACTGGCAACTGAAGCTTATCAAAAGTATCAAAATCAACCAACTGTTTTAAAACGAGCCTTAATGTTAAAAAGTATTTTAGAAAAAATGTCGATTTATATTGAAGAAGACACCTTAATTGTAGGTAACCAAGCTGCTTCAAATCGGGATGCGCCTATATTTCCTGAATATACTTTAGACTTTGTTATGGATGAATTAGATACATTTGAAAAACGAGATGGCGATGTATTTTATATTACGGAAGAAACAAAAGAGCAGATTCGATCCATTGCTCCTTTCTGGGAAAATAATAACTTACGAGCTAAAGCAGGGGCTTTATTACCAGAAGAAGTACAAGTGTTTATGGATACTGGATTCTTTGGCATGGAAGGTAAGATGAATTCCGGCGATGCTCATTTAGCGGTCGATTATAAACAGCTGCTTGAAGTTGGATTGAAAGGCTATGAAAAACGAACATTAAATGCTAAGGCAGCATTAGACTTAACAAAACCAGAAAGTATCGCTAAATATCATTTTTATGATGCGATTTTAATCGTAATTGCTGCTGTGAAAAATTTCGCAAAACGTTACGCCGATTTAGCCAAAGAAACGGCAAAGACAGTCAATTCCCAACGAAGTGCGGAACTTCTTGAAATTAGTCGTATTTGTAATAAAGTCCCTTATGAGCCAGCAGAAAGTTTTACAGAAGCCATCCAAGCTACTTGGTTCATCCAATTGATTTTACAAATTGAATCCAACGGTCACTCTTTATCTTATGGTCGTTTCGACCAGTATATGTACCCTTATTTGAAAGCGGATTTAAATAAAGAGCTTATTACAGAAAGTGAAGCGGTCGAATTATTGACTAACTTATGGATTAAGACATTAACAATTAATAAAGTTCGCAGCCAAGCTCACACTTATAGTAGCGCTGGAAGCCCTTTGTATCAAAATGTCACAGTAGGTGGACAAACGCGCGATAAAAAAGATGCTGTCAATCGATTGTCGTTTTTAGTTTTACAAAGTGTAGCTCAAACCAAATTACCCCAGCCTAATTTAACAGTACGTTACCATGCTGGAATAAATCAAGAATTCTTGAACGAAGCGATTGAAGTAATGAAATTAGGTTTTGGGATGCCGGCATTTAATAATGATGAAGTTATTATCTCTTCTTTTATCAACTATGGGGTAACTGAAGAAGATGCTTATGATTACAGTGCCATTGGTTGTGTTGAAACCGCGGTTCCGGGTAAATGGGGCTATCGTTGCACGGGGATGAGTTATATTAACTTTCCTAAAATTTTAATGATCGTTATGAATAATGGAGTTGACCCTGTAACAGAACGCCGCTTTACTAAAGGCTATGGTTATTTTAAAAACATGAAAACTTTTGCAGAATTAGAAGTTGCTTGGGATAAAACTGTACGCGAATTAACACGGATGAGTGTTATTGTCGAAAATGCGATCGATTTAGGTATTGAACAAGAAGTTCCTGATATTTTATGCTCCACTTTGACAGAAGATTGTATTGGGCGAGGCAAGTCCATTAAAGAAGGTGGAGCTATTTACGATTTTATTTCAGGGCTACAAGTAGGTGTTGCTAATTTAGCAGACGCATTAGCGGCCATTAAAAAATTAGTTTTTGAAGAAGAAAAAGTGACACAAGATGAACTTTGGCAAGCTTTGATGACAAACTGGGAAAGCAAACGAAGCCAAGAAATACAACAAATGATTATTCATGAAGTACCCAAATATGGCAACGATGAGGATTATACCGATCAATTAGCGGTTAAAGCTTATGATAGCTATATTGAGGAGATTAAGAAATATCCTAATACACGCTATGGACGCGGTCCTGTCGGTGGTATTCGTTATTCGGGGACTTCTTCGATTTCAGCTAATGTAGGACAAGGGCGCAGTACAATGGCAACACCAGATGGATGTAAAGCTTGGGCGCCTTTAGCAGAAGGATGTTCACCTTCGCATAACATGGATCAAAACGGACCAACGGCTGTGTTAAAAAGTGTATCTAAATTACCGACAGAAGATATTGTGGGGGGTGTTTTATTAAATCAAAAAGTAAACCCACAGACATTAGCTAAAGAAGAAGATAAACAAAAGTTAATTATGTTATTACGCACGTTTTTCAATAGATTAAAAGGGTATCACATTCAATATAATGTTGTTTCGAAGAAAACATTGATTGACGCTCAAAAAAATCCAGAAAAGCATCGTGACTTAATTGTTCGCGTGGCTGGATATTCCGCCTTCTTCAATGTACTATCAAAAGCAACTCAGGATGATATTATTGAACGAACAGAACATGCAGTATAATGAAGATTAAATAAGTAGGGGTAGCTAATATTAACTATCCCTACTATTTTTCTGAGAAATGAAGAAATGTGAACTGTTCTTTTTTTGAAAGCGTTTTTATATCAGGCTAAAAATGTTAGAATGAAGTTGAAAGGAAATAATGAGGTGACCAATATGCAACAAGAAATTTGGCAGCGATTTATTAACGGAGATGAAAAAATTTTAGACAGTTTACCAGAAAAAATTGCTGATTCTTGGCAAACATGTTATATGAACCAAGTAGATCCTTATCTTTATAAACCGCGTAAAGTAATGACAGCACAAGAGTTAAAAAAGCAACGAAGAAAACATCAGGAATTAATTCAAATCGTTAAAAAAGAAGTAGATGAATTGCAAAATTGCTTAGAATTGAAGTTACCTTTGTTCGTTCTAACTGATGAAGTTGGAAATATATTATGGCGTGAAGGTAGCTATCGTTCAAAAGATTATGCCAATGATATCTTTTTCCAAGAAGGTAGCGGTTGGTCAGAGTTAGGGGTAGGGACAAATGCGATTGGTTTAGTACTAAAAACTAAATCACAAGAATGGATTACCCTTGATGAGCATTACTCTGTCGCTTCTAGAAGCTGGAGTTGTGCTGCTTCACCGATTTTTGATGAAGAAAATCAACTAATTGCTGTACTTGATATTTCTACATATCAAAATAGCTCATCAAAAGATGCTCAATTACCATTAAGAGTTGTCACACAAAAAATAACCAATACAATTGTTTATCATTATTTAGAGCGCAAGAATAGTTTACTTCGTTACGTGGCTAAGTATTCAGAAGATGACCTTTTGTGCGATGAACATTTCCGTATTGTTTATATTTCTGATAAATACTCAGATAAGTTCCCGATCGGTGATGATATCCGAAGTTATTTAAATGGTCAGTCGACTTATAAGCAAGAAGAAATTTATGTAGATAAAGAATTAGTGGGTTACCGGTTTTTACTCCAAGATTTCTCATCAGAACAGAATAGTTTTTACTATCCTGGAATTCCGAGCCAAAATGAGAAGTATCAGAAGTTTTTGAAGAAAGTAGTTATGTTTGCTACCAGTGACCTACCGATTCATATTTATGGAGAAACGGGTAGCGGAAAAGAAATTATTGCCGAAACGATTCATCATAATAGTTCGAAAAAAAGTGGACCACTTGTAGCTCTTAACTGTGGGGCATTGAATGAAAACTTACTAGAAAGCCAGCTTTTTGGCTATGTTCCAGGCGCTTTTACCGGCGCAGATAGTAAAGGCCATACAGGAAAAATTGAACAAGCTGACGGAGGTTCACTGTTTTTAGATGAGATTGATAACATGTCGCAAAAAATGCAGACCGCTTTGTTGCGTGTGTTGGAAGACCAACAGGTAACGCCGATCAATGGTTTACCAAAAAAGGTTGATTTTCGTTTAATTACTGCAAGCAATCAGGATTTAAAACAAGCTGTTGTTGAACAACGTTTCAGAGAAGATTTATTTTATCGTATCTTTGTCGGACAATTAGCAATTCCACCGTTACGTGAGCGTTTGATAGATCTTCGTCCGTTAATCCAAGAGTTTTGTGCGCAGAAAAATTGGAGGATTAACTGGCAAGAAGAGATCTTTCAAGCAGCAAAAAATTATTCTTGGTATAGAAACGTACGTGAGTTTAATAATTTTTTAGAACGACTTTACGTTTTCTATTCATCAGAACGACCTTCCAAACAAGAGATCTGTGAATTGATTGAAAGTGGAAGCTTACAGGAAACTGATACCAAGGCAAATAACGAGAAACAAGAAATCGAAAATGCTTTAGAAAAAGAAAAGTTTCATATATCAAATACAGCTAAACGACTAGGCTTTTCTCGGGCGACACTCTATCGAAAAATGAAAGCACATAATATGAAGTGATTTTGACCGCAAACGACTGAAGATTATTCGTTGTTTGTGGTTATTTCATGTGAGACAAGCTGAAACAATATGTTTCAGCTCTAATACAATTAAATCCTCGTTTATTTTTATCGAAAAAATTGTGAAATAATCACTTGAATAAACCCTCTATATAATGCCTCCTGATTATAGCTAATTTGTTAATTTACCAACATTTATTCGATCTATTTGTTAAAATAGATGCAAGGCTTTTTACAGTAAGGC
>NZ_AUIQ01000052.1 GCF_000423785.1 Tetragenococcus muriaticus DSM 15685
ATAGCCTTTTTGCTTACAAATAGAGGTTTGTCGTAAACATTTCAGGACGTTCAGTTCAGAAAAAATTGCGTTCATTTCATTTGGTAATTGATTTTTGATGTTTTTTAAGTGTATCATAAGAGCAAGAACTCCTTGTTTTTAGATTTGTCGTTAAATCCATTATAAAACAAAAGGAGTTCTTTTTGTATCCTTTGAACAAAAGTCAAGCGAACCATTATTTTACTATCAGCGTTGTTCTATCAAAGGGACATCATCATTTTGGGTATGCGAAACTTGAGTTAGGATTTAATGAATTACTGAATACATTAGACCTTGCGCATAGTCAGCAAGACTATTTACAATCGACAGTTTTAATTTTGAGCACTTCTTATTTAGATAATAAAACAGATATACCGACAATTAATTTGTTAGATGTTATAGATGAAGATGCGGAAAAGCAGTTAGAACAAGTATTTAAAAACTTAGTTCATCCTAATGATGTTTCGAATATTTTAAATGAATTTATTCATTTCTTTTCCAAAGAAGGTTTATCAGAAAAATTGGTGTTTCTAAACCCAGACGTTATTATTCGTCAAGTTGAGGATATAGTAGAAAAGCTAGAACGTCGTTTTAATTTAAAACTATCAGCTAAGATGCGTTTTAATTTGTTAATGCATTCGGCGCTTTTAATTGAAAGGACGATATTAGGGGTGGAGGACCATTCTGTTCCTGAAAATATCGATGATCTTAAAATAAATGAGCGCCTATTTTATCAAAACGCAAAAAACGTATTTTATACGTTAGAGCAGTTTTACAAAATTCAAATTTCAGACTGGGAGTTGTATGTTATTTATGAGCTATTGATATCATAAAAAGTAAAAATAACTCTTGCAATAGAAAGCGATTCATGCTAATTTATTAGTAGACATTTTGGATTGTTACTGGTGCGGCCAGGCAAAACCTAAATGAGCGAACATAGAACAGAAATAGCTATGCTATTTTTGTCGTGGGCTTATTTAGGTTTTTTTATTTGTCATTTTTTAAAATGAAGAAGGAGCGTGCATTATGAGTAAAGATAATTACGATGAATTAGCTCGTGACATCGTCGACCATGTGGGCGGCGAGGAAAACGTAGCTGGATTACGTCACTGTGTTACCCGCTTACGTTTCAATTTAAAAGACGAAAATAAAGCGGATACAGACTACTTAAAGAATCGTGAAGGTATTGTTACCGTTATGAAAAGCGCGGGACAATATCAAGTCGTTATTGGCGAGCAAGTAGCTGAAGTGTACGAAGCAATCGTAAATCAAACAAGTATTGGTGGAGATACTGCTGCTAGTGAATCTAGCGATGGTGAAGATGAAAACGATGACCGAAATGTACTTGATCGATTTATTGATTTTATTTCAGGTGTTTTTCAACCGTTCTTGATGGCTCTTGCAGCAACTGGGATGATTAAAGGTCTTGTAGCGCTATTAGGGACAGTAGGTGTCGATCCAGAAAGTGGCTTGTATCAAGTTCTAAATTTCGCTGGAGATGGTTTCTTTCAATTCTTACCAGTGATGGTGGCGATTACGGCAGCGCGTAAGCTAAAAATGAATGAGTTTACAGCTTTGGCGATTACAGTAGCTTTTTTACATCCGGAAATCAATAATTTAATGACAGGGGATGTTATGTATACGCTGTTTTCTGGTACGGCATTTGAATCGCCAATTTATTCAACTTTTATAGGAATTCCGATTATCATGCCACCTAATGGTTATTATTCAGCGATTATTCCTATTCTGGTCTCTGTATGGTTAGGTTCTGTGGTAGAAAAATGGGTGAAAAATATTATTCCAGGCGTTGTCCGTTCCTTCTTAACGCCATTTTTCACAGTGATGATTGTTTTTGTGATTTCATTGATCGTTATCGGACCAATCACTACTTGGGCCTCTACTTTAGTAGGCGAATTCTTCCTTGCTGTTCAAGGTTTCAGCCCGTTACTTTTTGGTGCTTTATTGGCAGTTGCTTGGCAACTATTGGTTATTTTTGGCTTACACTGGGGAATTGTTCCGATTATGTTTATCTTGTTGGCAGAACAAGGCTATGAAACAATCGGTCCTGCAATGGTTTCATCAACATTTGGTGTGTTAGGTGTTGTCATTGCATTATTGATTAAATCTAATTCTAAAAAAATTAGAGACGTTGCTTTACCAGGTGCTATTTCCTTGGTCTTTGGTGTTTCTGAACCGACAATTTACGGTTTGATGCTACCAATGAAACGTTCCTTCTTATACGCATTAATTGGGAATGCTGTTGGAGGTGCTTATATTGGTACAATGAGCGTCGTAGGTTATCGTACAGGCGGGCTAGGTGTCTTTTCGATTTTTAATTCGATTAATCCTAGTGGAGACCTGGATATGAACTTTTGGAATATCATTATTGGTTTTGCTTTGTGTACTGTTGTTGGATTTGCTCTACAAATGGCATTTCCAGTACCTACTCAAGAAGATGATGAAAGTAAGGGTTCAACTACGAATACTAAGAACACAGACAAAGGTTTAGCAAGTAAAGAAGAGTTACAAGAAAGTGCTAAAGAAGTTATTGTTGCTAGTCCAATACAAGGACAACTTGTTCGTATGACTGAAGTAAACGATGAAGTATTTTCAAGTGAAGCTTTAGGTAAAGGGGTCGCGGTTAAACCTGAAGTCGGAGAAGTAAGAGCTCCGTCAAATGGAGTAATTTCTACGTTGTTCCCTACTGGACATGCGGTTGGGATGACTACTGATGAAGGTGTAGAGGTTCTTATTCATATAGGTTTAGACACTGTGGAATTAGAAGGAAAATATTATGAAGTTTTTGTAGAACAAGAGCAACGGGTAAACGCTGGCGATTTACTTGTTAAATTTGATAAAGGTGGCGTGGAAAGTGAAAACTATGATACGATTACACCAATAGTTATTACCAACTCTGGAGACTTCCAAACGATCGACATAACAGAAGATACTCAGATTGAGCCAGGCGATTATTTGCTAACCGCAATAAGATAAGTAAGAAAAATATAGTATTTTAATCATTATCCTCAAAACAAGAGCATCTATTAATAATTGCTCAGTTTTGAGGATATTTTTTCTTTTTTTAGGAAAAATATAAACGATACCTTTACTTTGCGACCGAAGAGTTAGATGACATTGGTCCGGTCGTGAAATGTTCCCCACCGATCCGGGAACAAAAACAACAAGATGCTTTATGGGAGCATGTGCAAGCTGGACATATCCGCTTTGTCACTTCAGATCACTCCCCTTGTACGCCTGATTTGAAAGAGACGGACGCTATGAACGCCTGGGGAGGAATTTCTGGCTTACAAAATGATGTGGATGTGCTATTTGATGAAGCGGTACAAAAACGAGGGATGTCTTACAAACATTTTGCCCAAATCATTGCTTCAAACCCGGCCGATCTTTATAACTTAGATCAAAAAGGGCGCATCAGCATTGGCAAAGACGCCGATTTTGTCTTGATTCAACCCCAATCTCCTTACACATTGGAAGCAGAAGATCTCGAATATCGGAACAAAATCAGTCCTTATATTGGAAGAGAAATTGGTGCGCAAGTGTATCAAACCATTCTAAGAGGACAAACGATCTATAGTCAAGACGCAGGGGTATCTTCTGAATTCACGGGTAAATTTGTTAAGAAATAGAATAAACCAATAGAAAACCCGAGCATTACCAACTTTGAAAATTGGAAATGCTCGGGTTTTATTATTTTATTAAATTAAATAACGATTTATCACAACAGTATTGAGAACAATACACTAGCGATAACTAAGATAATAGCTCCGCCTAAACGACTAGATAGTTGAGCGTAAGCCATTAATCCCATGCGGTCGGCTGCGCCAAGTACAGCTAAGTCTCCTGAACCACCACGATTTGCCATACATAAACCAGCAGTAACAGCTGCGTCGATCGGATAAAATCCTACTAAGTAACCAATACCACCGGCACCAATAACTGCACCGACGATAATAAATAAAGCAAGAATAATATTTGGTAGTGTAACAGCTGCAAGTAATTCGTTTAGGTCAAGATCAACACCAACACCAACCATAATTAATAAAGTCAAATGTTTGGTAAAGAAAGATTGCAAACGTTTAGCTCCCATACGAACATTAACTGGAATAACGCCCAATGCGCAAAGAATAACTACAAAAATAACCATGTAAGCTAACTCATGAATTGGGAATCCAAATATTTCAGGTAATAATACATTGCTAAATAGTAACCCCACAGTGTAGGATGTTAGAGCAATAAGCAAACCAGATGCCACATCTCCAAGAGAAGGTGTATAATCTTCATCTGAAAGGTCATCTTCTTCAGTTCCACGAATGATTGTTTGTTTATCTCCAGTTAGCTTAGGGAACTTTTCCCCAAGTCTATTGAGTAAAGCAGCAGCAAAAATAGCAAAAACATTGCCCACCGTTAGAATGATAATGGCAAAGCTGTAATAGACTTCACTGCCTTCGCCAGTAATACCGGCATAGACTTCAGATAACGGGATGGCACCACCGCCGTTACCGCCCCCCATGATAGGCAACGTATAATGGGTAATAGCTTCTCCAGGCGTAATACCGAAAAATAGGCCAGCAACCATAGCAAGAGCTATAGCCCCTACAAAACCGCCAAGTATAGCAGGGAAATAGCCAGCGAAACTTTTTAGTAGGATGTTTCTTTCTAAAGATAATACTGATCCTGTAATTAATACAACAATATAAAATGATAGAAAGTTAATTTCACTAGTGAAATTATCAATTGAGGTTACATAGGTTTCTGGAATTAAGTTATAGGTACCGATCACTGACGTTCCTATAAAAGCTAGAAGAATCCCTCCACCAATGTATTTATTCCAGATAGGCAGACGTTGTCCAATTTCATACAAAGGAATACCAATTGCTAACATAAGGGCAAAAATGCTTGGCATATCTGTCCCTAAGCCGCCCGAAAACATTGCTCCAATTATAATTAAACAAGCAACGAGGGTCACATACCAGGGGGCGCCATACAGCTTTAACCCTTTCTTTTTCTCATCATTAGTCATAAATTTCGCTCTCCTTATTATTAAAATTTATTTTGTAAATATAGGCTTATTAAGAGTTGATAAATAAAATATAAACCTCACTTTCTATTTCTATAATTGAATGCAGCCCGTTTGCTGCACCCTTTAATTACAGGACAATCATAAGGGATTTGGAAACCGTATTCAATGATTTTCAAAAAAAAGTACACTGAAAAAACATTATAAGCTCATTTTATAAAGAGGGGAAGATTCCGTGAAAAATCAGTTTACTAGAGAGGTCTGTGTTTTAAATGTTTTTTTATCTATCTTTGGTTGACTGGCTTTAGATATCACGTACAATGAAGTTGTATACGTCAATTTTTTATGAAGGATGGTAATAAAAAGGAAAGGAAAGGGACAAGACATGAGTGAAAATAAAAAAGTCAAATTAATGGAAACTGTCTTAAGAGACGCTCATCAAAGTCTAATGGCTACCAGAATGTCAACGGATGATATGTTGCCTATAGTTGAAAAACTAGATGAAGTCGGTTATGAAGCATTGGAATGTTGGGGTGGAGCGACTTATGATGCTGCTATCCGTTATTTAAATGAAGATCCTTGGCAAAGATTGCGAGAAATTCGTAAAAGAGCAAAAAATACCAAGTTACAAATGTTACTGCGCGGACAAAACTTGTTAGGTTATCGTAATTATGCTGATGATGTGGTGGAAAGTTTTGTAGCTAAAGCTGCTGAAGCGGGAATCGATGTTTTCCGAATCTTTGACGCTTTAAATGATGTGAGAAATTTGGAAACTTCACTTAAAGCTGTGCAAAAAGCAAATAAACATGCTCAGCTCGTTCTATGCTATACGATTAGTCCAGTTCATACTGTAGATTATTATCGTGATCTTGCTAAAGAATTAGTAGATATGGGTGCTGATTCACTTTGCATTAAAGATATGGCGGGGATTATGACCCCTGAAGTTGCCAAAGAATTAGTTACTGAATTGAAAAAAGTTACAGACGTTCCTGTGGAGATTCACACGCATTCAACAAGTGGTACATCGGAAATGACTTATTTAGAAGCTGTAAAAGCAGGCGCTGATATTATCGATACTGCGATCTCTCCTTTTGCAGGAGGAACGAGTCAGCCAGCCTCTGAAACATTGGCTTATGCTTTGAAAGAGTATGGCTATGAATTGGATGTTGATATGGATCTTATGGAAGAAATTGCAGATTATTTCAAACCAATCAAACAAAAATACGTTGACGAAGGTGTTTTTGATTACAAGATGATGGATGTTGAACCCAATGCTTTATTCTATCAAGTGCCAGGTGGAATGTTATCTAATCTTTATTCTCAATTGAAACAAGCGAATGCAACGGATAGATACGAAGATGTACTTAAAGAAGTGCCAGAAGTTCGAAAAGACTTAGGCTATCCGCCTTTAGTGACACCGATGAGCCAAATGGTTGGAACTCAAGCTGTCTTCAATGTTTTAGCAAAAGAACGTTATAAAATGGTTCCTAATGAAATTAAGAGTTACATTCGTGGAGAATACGGAAAAGCTCCAGCTCCATTAGATAAAACTGTGCAAGAAAATATTATTGGCGACGAAGAAGTAATTACAGTACGTCCAGCTGATCGTTTGCAACCGGAAATGGAAACACTAGCAGATGAATTAGGCGATTTGGCTAAAACGGAAGAAGATGTGTTGACCTATGCGTTATTTCCACAAATTGGTTTAACTTATTTAAAAAATAAGTATGCGCCAAAATCTGAAAATCAAGACGATGATGGTATTACTAAAATTAAAGTTACACAGATATAATAAGATGGGGGTGTCAGAATGGCAAATTTTACAATTTTAGATGGATTCGTACTTATGATAGCCGCTATGCTCACAGTATTTGTTGTGTTACTAGGTTTGTGGGGAATTTTAATCATTGTAAGAAAATTAGTTGAAAGAGAAACTACTGAGCAACCTGCTCCAACTAGTAATAATCAAGCCGAGGTAATACAAAACCAGGAAAAAGCTTCAGAAGAACAAACAGAAAATGGATCGATCCCCCCTGAAAAGGTAGCTCTTATTATGAGCCTGTTAGTTGATAAAAGTAAAAGAAATAAATAAAAAAATTGGGAGGAACGAAAGTGAATCAATATGAAGTAGAAATCGACGGTAAATTATACCGCGTTACGATCGAAGAAATTAGTGAAAATGAAAGAACAGAACCAAAAAACAATAATAATAATGAAAATAATGCGCAACAACAACAAGCAAGCCCTTCGACTGAACAAGCACAACCAGCGCCTGCTCCATCTTCTGGAAGTGGCCAAAACGTCACAGCTCCAATGCCAGGCAATATCTTTAAAGTATTAGCTCAACCAGGGCAATCAGTTAAAGAAGGAGAAACAGTGGTTGTCTTAGAAGCAATGAAAATGGAAAATGAAATTGTAGCTCCTGCAGATGGCACGATTTCCGCTGTACATGTAAAAGAAGGACAATCAGTGGAAGCTGACGACGTATTATTTGAATTATAATTTCTGAGGAGGTACCAAAAAGATGTTTGATGTCGTAAACGAATTGGTTCAAAACTCAGGAATACTAAGTATGACTTATAAGGAACTGATTATGATCATCATTTCCCTTATTTTCTTATACTTAGCTGTTCGAAAGGGGTATGAACCATATCTATTAATACCGATTGCTTTTGGAATATTACTGGTGAATCTACCGCTAGCTGGATTGGTTGATCCACCAGCAAATGGCGAAAATGGAGGACTTTTGTATTATCTCTATCAAGGGGTTGACTTAGGGATCTATCCTCCTTTGATATTTTTATGCTTGGGAGCATCAACCGACTTTGGTCCGCTGTTAGCAAATCCAAAAACATTACTTTTAGGTGGAGCGGCACAATTTGGAATTTTTAGTGCTTTCTTTTTAGCCATTGTTGCAGGCATGTCACCAGAAGAAGCTGCTTCTATTGGAATTATTGGTGGGGCAGACGGTCCAACGGCGATTTATTTATCCAGTCAGTTAGCTGATCATATTTTACCTGCGATTGCTCTAGCAGCTTATTCGTATATGGCGTTAGTTCCTATTATACAACCACCTCTTATGCGACTATTCACCAATGAAAAAGAACGTAAAGTTAAGATGGAACAATTGCGTACGGTATCTAAAAAAGAAAAAGTTTTGTTTCCTATTGTAACTACGCTTTTTGTAACTTTAATCATTCCATCAGCGACCACTCTAGTTGGAATGTTAATGTTAGGAAATATTATACGTGAGAGTGGACAAGTACCTAAGTTAACTGAAACCTTGCAGAATTCTTTTATGTATATTGTTACCATCCTCTTGGGAGTTTCTGTAGGTTCAAAGGCAACGGGCGACACCTTTTTAACATGGTCAACACTTATTATTACAGTGTTAGGACTTGCTGCTTTTGCCGTAGGGACTATTTCTGGTTTGTTATTAGGTAAAGTGATGTACAAGTTGACCAACGGACAAATTAATCCGTTAATTGGTGCAGCAGGCGTTTCTGCCGTTCCAATGGCATCTCGTGTTGTTCAAAAAGAAGGAGTGAAATACAATCCAAGTAATTATCTTCTAATGCATGCGATGAGCCCTAACGTAGCTGGGGTTGTCGGATCAGCTGTTACTGCGGGTGTATTGTTATCTTTCTTTGGATAATTGTTTAATAAAAGCACTATAGTTTAATTTTAAAAGACCTGTAAGTTAACGAGGATGTCGTTATTCTACAGGTCTTTTTTATTACAACTATTTTTTGAAAAGCCATTAAGGTCTAGTAATAATTTTGTGGAAAACTTATTTTTACTTTCTCCATTTTTACTTGCAATAGAAAGATTTCTTCATTTACATTGAAAAATTATTTCATTTTATAAAGCACAAAATGTTTCACATATCGAAAAACATTTTTATGCTTTTTGTCTTTAATGATTCTTCTTATTTTCTATCATATATTGATTTCCTAATAATTCTATAAAAGCTAGCAACTTATATTTTCCTGTACGTTCCATATCATGTTCTCCTAAAGATATCACTGTCTCAAATAAAGAAGATAGCTTCATATGCGGATTTTGAGTAATTAGCAGATTATCTGCTTTTGAGTTAATAATAGATAATGTTAGATCCTTTTGCATTACCAAAGAACCTTCCAGCGAAATGATAATCGCTAGGTCGCTGGACTTTAAATAGGGAATGATTTCATGCTGCTTTCTGTTATCTACAGGATAGACAGCTTCTTTGCCACAATTCAAAAGGATTGTTTGTAAAATCATGGATAAATTTCCTGGAATTAGGGTTGAGAATAAATAAATACGTTGGCTTTTTTGTATCTTATGACTGACTTCTTCTAATTGTTTTGTGTCAAATTGGCGAACAAAATTTGTTAGCTCCTCACTAACGGTTTGCAACTCACTTATCATTAATGGTTGCTTTTCTTTTTTAGCGAGTAGATCAAGCTCCATTTCATTTTCCTCTAATTGCATCAAAAAGTAATCCTTTTTAAACTCACTAAAACCTTTATACCCTAATTTTTTGGCAAAACGAGTCACACTTGCTTCGGATAAATGGCAAAATTTAGCAATATCAGTAATGGTAAGAGACTTACGATAAAGATGATTTAACAAGTATTGGGTAATAATATATTCTGTGTCTTCTGTTTGGTAATGATTTAAAATATCTTGAAAAGAAAGAACTAATCCACCGCTCATAATCCACACTCCTTTTGTTAAATTGTAGCTTTTATTTTCATAAAATGAAAGTTCAATATGTTTTGTGAAAATCTCGTAATAAATTCGAAAGTGTAAACGCTCGTGATTATGCTATGCTTAATTTATAAATTAGAAGGAGGCGTTTAAATGAAGTTACGTGATGATTTTTATTGGGGAAATTCCGTTTCTAGTATGCAAACAGAAGGAGCTTGGAATGAAGGAGGAAAGGGAAAATCCGTCTATGATGTCAGAGAAGCGGGGGAGAATATCTCCGATTGGACGGTAGCAACGGACTCTTATCATCGTTACCAAGAAGATTTTGATTATATGCAAGACTTAGGGATGAACATGTACCGTTTTCAAATTTCTTGGAGCCGAGTGAACCCTATGGGAGATGGTCAGTGGAATGAAGAAGGAATTGCTTTTTACGATCAGTTTATTGATGATTTGATAACACGAGGGATTGAACCAATGGTCTGTTTGTACCATTTTGATATGCCATTACATTTAGCTGAAAAATATAATGGATTTATCTCCAAAGAAGTGGTTGATGCATTTATTCGTTACGGCAAAGAAATGGTGGATCGTTTCGGTCATAAGGTAAAGCATTGGTTGACTTTCAATGAACAAAATATTTTTAGTATGCCAGAGGAAGGTTTCAGAGTCGCAGGGTATTTAACGGGGAAGAAAACCTTGGAAGAATTGTATCAGATTCAACACAATACTATGGTTTGTCATGCTAGTATCGCCAATTATATTCATAAACATACTGATGCTCAAATTAGCGGGATGTTAGCGTATCAAGAAGTTTATCCGGCGACGAGTCATCCTGAAGATGTTCGTTTGGCACGTGAATTTGATGAATTTATGAATCATCATTATTTAGAGATGTATTCTAAAGGGAAACAACTGGACTCTTATGTGAAATTTATTGAAAATCAGAAATTTGATTTAGCTATCACTGAAGAAGAACTAGAGGAGATTACACAATTGCGCAGTGATTATTTAACCTTTAGTTATTATTCGAGTACTACAATTGATCATACGAAAGTGCCTGATGATGCTGTGCCGAATGAATATCTTCAATATGGTAAAGAAGATAACCCTTATATTGATACGACTGAATGGAATTGGCAAATTGATCCAGATGGTTTTCGTGACATTTTAAATAAAATGTATCAAAGATATGATTTACCTATTTTTCCGATTGAAAATGGGATCGGGGTTATTGAAGAATGGGACGGTCAAAATCCGATCGCAGACGATTACCGAATTGACTATCACAAAAACCATTTATTGGCTTTGTTAAAAGCTGTCAATCTAGATGGTGTCGATGTTTTAGGTTATCTTGGTTGGGGCTTAATTGACATTTTAAGTTCACAAGGAGATATGCGTAAACGTTACGGGGTTGTCTATGTTAATCGAGAAAACCATGATCTCAAAGATTTAAAACGTGTCCCTAAAAAAAGTTATGACTGGTTGAAAGAAGTTATTCATACAAACGGCGACGAACTTTTGAAATGAGGCGGAAAAGATGAATAGTAAATTTATGAATAAGTTTATCGAAATAGCTTCAAAAATCGGAAATCAAGTGCATTTACGTTCCTTACGTGATGCATTTGCCACTATCATTCCAATGTTTATTTTGGCTGGATTGGCTGTATTGATTAATAATGTATTGTTTCCTTTTATTTTCTCAGGAGAAACGCTGATCATTGCTCAAGATTTTGGTAATAGTATCAATAATGGAACATTAAATATTGCTGGATTATTATTGTGTCCAACGATTGCTTATTTTTTATCCTCAAATAAGGGATTTGCGAACCCTATTTCAGCGGCTGTAGTAGCACTAGCTACCTATATTACGATCATGCCTTTGGCAGTAGAAGTTCCTTTTAATGATGATTCGATTGCAACAACTGGCGCATTAACTTATGAAAATCTAGGAACAGAAGCGATGTTTGTAGGTATTATCATCGGTTTAGTAGCTACTGAAGTTTTACTGTTGTTAAACAAAACAAAAGCTTTACAAATTAATTTAGGTGAACAGGTTCCACCAGCTGTTTCGAAGTCGTTTAGCACCATGCTTCCGGCGATTATAATTGTTTCTTTATTTGCTGCTCTTTCTTTGCTTTTGCAAATTACTTTAAATATGGATTTGATTACACTAATTGTAACACTTATTCAACAACCGCTACGTAGAGTTGGGACTAGTCTACTTGGCTATTTATTTTTATATAGTTTTGGTAACTTGTTATTTACTTTCGGCATTCATCAGTCTGTTATTAACGGTCCATTTACTGAACCATTTTTAACACAAAATATTAATGAAAATATGATTGCTTATTCACAGGGAGCAGAGCCACCTAATATTCTAACGATTAGTTTTCAAACTTCTTTTGCTCAAATGGGCGGAACTGGCGCTACATTTTGTTTGCTTATAGCCATTCTTATTTTTTCTCGAATGAAACCTTACCGTGAAGTTGGTAAATTAAGTTTGGCGCCAGGAATTTTTGAAATCAACGAACCTATGATTTTTGGCTTACCTATTGTTTTTAACATACCTATGATTATTCCTTTTGTGCTTGTACCTATTATTCAAACGTTAATTGCTTATATAGTGACTGCTATAGGTTTGGTTAGTAAAACAGTCGTCTTTATTCCTTGGGTCACGCCTCCTGTTATTAGTGGCTATCTAGCGACAGCTGGAGATTGGCGGGCACCTGTTTTACAAGTTATTTTAATTATATTAGGTGTAATGATTTATTTACCTTTCTTAAAAGTTAGTGAACGTATATTAAAACGACAAGCTGAAATGAATGGATAGCATAAGACAGCAAGGGAAGTGTAATTTTGCTTTTTCTTGCTGCTTTTTTGTTGTATAGAAGCTGAATGAACATGGAAAGCCAAAAGTAATGTTCATTCACTATCTGAATGAACATGATAAACGCGAAGTAGTGTTCATTCGGCAATCGAATGAACATAATAAAAGCGAAACAATGTTCATTCAACGGTCGAATGAACATTATAACGTCAATTCAATGTTCATTCAGCACCTGAACGAACATTATATATGTGTGCCAGGCATGGCATTTATCTAGCTGGTGAAAGTCCAGTCGCAGGTAGTTACCGCCAAGCGTAGCGAGCCACAAGCTGAAATCAGTGATGATGGGGTGAAGGAAGTGGTGTCGCAAATCTTTCAAGCCTACGAACAGGAACTTGATGAGGCTAAATGGTGGACAAGGCTGCATATCAAGCTGAAGTCCAAAAGGTAAACGTAAAACCAAGACAGTAAATCAAGAGGTTATGGAGAGAAAGATAAATGTCTTACCCTGGGAGCTCTTACGGACGTTTGTGAACGAACGGTCGAAAAAGGTTTGTCGTAAGAAGTCAG
>NZ_AUIQ01000053.1 GCF_000423785.1 Tetragenococcus muriaticus DSM 15685
GAGAGTGTAAAATATTTTGTGTAAATAGAGAAAATACCATACAAAAAAGGAAGTCCTTTCTGTAGAATAAAGTTAACGACAACTAACTCACAGAAAAGAGGACTTCCCTATGAATGATTTTACTACAGATATTTTACAAACACTAGTAAATAAAGGCGATTTGAACGAATGCTTTCGTTCCCACCTGGAAAACGCAGTCAATGTACTCCTTAAGACCGAACTAACGGCTTTTCTGGATTACGAAAAATATGAACGAGCAGGGTTCAATTCTGGCAATTCAAGAAACGGGGCTTACCAACGAACGATCAAAACAGAGTATGGCGAATTGTCATTGGAAATTCCTCGAGATCGCAATGGGGAGTTTAAACAACAGACATTGCCAACTTATAAAAGATCCAATGATACATTAGAAACAACGATCATTCATCTGTTTGAAAATGGGGTAACGATGTCAGAGATCGCCCAATTAATTGAGAAAATGTACGGACATCATTATACGCCCCAAACGATATCCAATATGACAAAAGCCCTAACAGAAGAAGTTCAAGCGTTTAAAACTAGAGCGTTACACCAGGAATATGTTGCTGTTTTTATGGACGCGACCTACATTCCTTTAAAACGACAAACCGTAGCCAAAGAAGCCGTTTATATTGCTATTGGGATTCGAGAAGACGGTACCAAAGAAGTCCTGGGCTACACGATTGCGCCGACAGAATCCCTAGCTATTTGGGAAGAACTATTACAAGATATTCACGCCAGAGGCGTTCAAGATGTACTGCTTTTTATCACAGACGGTCTAAAAGGCATGAAAGAGAAGATTCATCAAATCTATCCTCAAGCCCAGTATCAACACTGTTGTGTCCATGTCTCTCGTAATCTGGCACATAAAGTACGGGTCAAAGATCGAAAAGAAATCTGTGAGGACTTTAAGACGGTTTATCAAGCAAGCACCAAAGAAGAAGCCCTACGCTGTCTAACCTATATGACGGATAAATGGCAGAAAGCTTATCCCAAAATGATGCAGTCGCTTCTAGCAAATCAAGACTTATTGACGTTCTATGAATTTCCTCCAAGTATCCGTCGTACCCTTTATTCAACGAATTTAATTGAATCTTTCAATAAGCAAATTAAAAAATACAGTCACAGAAAAGAGCAATTTCAAAATGAAGAATCTTTAGAACGTTTCCTTGTTTCTATCTTTGACCATTATAATCAAAAGTTTTTAAACCGAAGCCATAAGGGCTTCCAACAAGTGACCGATACCTTAGCTTCGATGTTTACAGAATAACGAATTGTTTTACAGAAGGGCAACTCATTTACACAAAATTATTGACGCTCCCTGGTTTTCTGTTCTAGTGTTCATTCAACCATCGAATGAACATTCTTTTTCCTTTCCAGTACTCATTCAGCTATCCAATGGACATTCCTTTCTCACTTCATTACTTTATGCATCCTGCCTTCTAAAAAAGCCCCCTAAGAATCTCTTAAAAAGATTCTTAGAGGGACTCAATTTATTCATTATTTATCTCTAATAATGTTCTTAAATATTCCACCGACTCATTACTGCCTGACAAGATCAAATGATCTCCTAACTCTAAACGAGTTGTTCCATGAGGAATAATGGGTTCATGTTCGCGGAAAATTCGGCTAATGATCACTTGAGTAACTTCTGGCAATTGCGAGATCATCATATCAACATATTTCGCATTCGTTACAGTAATTTCGTTCAAACGAAACTCTGTTTTCGTCAGCAAATCAAAAGCAGCTGGTGATTCAATAGCGTTACGTAACATTCCCACATTGACATCGAACATACTGAAAAATTCGACACCATGGATTTTTAATTCTTCTTCCATTTCCATACGTTTCCTTGGATCACGGACATCTAAGCGTAAAATCACGCGAGGAACGCCGTATTCCTTAGCTTTTAAAGCAATATTATAATTGATACTTGCCTCTTTATGCGCCAAAACAAGAATATCCGTATCAAAAACATTATTAGTAATCAAGTTCTCATGATTTAGCGTCTCAAGGAAAGTCATATCTGTTTTATTATGATAAGTGTCATATTGATATTTGCTATTAGTATAAATGAATTTGTTAAAATGCTCAGAAGATAGCTCTTGTACAGCAGATACTGAGATTAAACCGACCCCCTATGATATGCACCTCTGTCTTAGATTGAGGTTCTTCATGAGGCTTATAAAAATATTTAAATAGAAGAGGACCAAGTAGACAAGATAAAATACCAGCTAAAATAAAAGCTCCTGATTGCCGCTGATTAATGACATCTAATTGTTGTGCGACAGAAAGTGCTGGTAAAATCAATGTGATCGTCATTTCAGATAAAAATACACCACTTAAGGCATTGGAAGGAGTAAATAATCTACGAAAAATAAAGTACGCTGGCAATTTGGCCAACAAAAAGGCAACTAAAAATAAGGGAATCAGTATCAAAGTCTCAGAAGAACTAAAAATACTAGATAGATCTAAATTGACCCCTGTTAAAATAAAGAAAAAAGGAATGAAAAAACCATAACCAATAGCGTCTAGTTTTTCTTCAGTTTTCTTTTCTGGTTCCAACAATTTAATGACGATACCCGCCAAAAATGCCCCTAAAGCATTTTCCGCACCAACTGTTTCTGCTAAAACGACTAAAGTAATAACAACTACAAAAGCAAGACGAATATCTAACTGCGTAGTTGCTTTCGTATATTTCTTAAAAACAGTAAAAAAGTTACGAAAACGTAAAAGCAAGAGTACAGCGACAAGGAAAATTACCGAAATAAGCCAAAGCGTACTACTATCTCCACTTTTTAGTGACGAATAAATGGTTAAACCCAAAAGCGGAAACACTTCGCCTAACACTGCAAAAAGCAAAAGTGTTTGTCCATAAGCTTTTCCCAGTAATTCGTTTTCTTTCAATACGGAAAGAACAACGCCAAGAGCTACGGTACTAAATAAGATGGCTGCTAATTGCACATCTGAAAAAAAGCCTAAAAATCTAAACAATCCTGCGAGCAACACCGAAGAGGCGATAGTTCCCCCATAAGCTAAACTAGCTACTTTTAGTGGAGTTTGCTTTGTAGCATTTTCAGCTTGCCTAGCCGCTAAAGGAGTAGACACATCTGGCTTTTTAAATAAGGAAAAATCAATTTCCATTCCGCTTAAAAAGAGTAACAAAACAACCCCTAAAGTTGAAATAGTGGATAGTACAGCGTTGGTCTCAATGATGTTCAACCCACTTTTTCCTAACAGTATTCCTACAAAAATTTCTGCAACTGTTGTAGGGATAAATGTTAAATGAAATCGTGCCAAAAACATAGGCGTTAAAAAGGCCGCAAAAGTTACTATTACGAGAGAAAAATTCATAATACCGCCTCCTTGAAAAACATAACAATCATGTTTTACAATCTTTTCTTAAAACATTCAAGATAAGTGTTCACAGTTTCATTTACAAGCACCTTAAGAATTATACGGGTCAATGTCCTTCTTGTGAAGTGTTTTTTGAGAGATTAAAAAAGTTTTATATACGTATAGGCGTTCGACCAAAATTTTGCTCAGCAATATTAAAGTCTGCTAGACGATAGATATCATCGCTTTTTAAAGCAAGATTCATAAGTCGCTCTTGAGTTTGCCCCACCTTAGAAATGATAGGCCAATGGATTGTTCTTTTTATTTGGCTTAAGTACTGTTGCCCTTTATTGCTAAACCCTAAAACAGGCAAATAATCGTGCTGCCAAGCGCTTTTAACAGCTTCCTCTTTGAAGTTTAATAAGGCATAACAAAGTAATCGTTGGATTCTTGTGCGAGTGTATCTTTTAGATTTTACTAACTCAACGTATTCTTCAAAACTGCTTGCCTGTTTAATCTTACTTTTTAAGCGATATTCTAGGCCTTCAACCATTTGATAAATTTCGCCTAACTCACTTCGTGAACTAGCAAGAATTTTATATTTTAAAAAAGGCCAATAATCCGCCCAGGTCACTTGGTAAGAAGCTAGATCTTCAGCCGTTTTAGCTGGGACAACTTCTTGAATAGCTTCATTTCTCATAATAGCTTGTCGAATAGCGGTGGCACTTGCAATATCTTCTGTTATTTCAACAGAATTATGACTAGACTTCAAACGTTGAATCGGAAAAATCGTCATTGGCTGTTTATAGCGAGCATTTTCTTTAGCATAAGCTAGGCCTAAAATATGGTTAGGCTGTTCTTGGGTTAGAGAAAATTCGGGAAAATCTTGCGCTAATACCGCTGCCATTTTTTCAGCATAAGACAAACTAGGGTTAGAATTTTCTTGATAAGCTGTATCAAATGCTGCTTGATGCGAATGAATAAAATTTCCAAAAGACGGATAATCAAACGTTTCTGTATGATCAGTGCCAAATGAAAAACTGTCACAATGTAAGGCGTGTAAGAGTTGAATTCCTCCTTTAGCAAAATAATCTGCAGATTGTAATGCCCAATGAACTGGTAGTTCAACCACTAAATCTGCTCCGTGATGTAAGGCTTCTTCAGCTCGTTTCCACTTATCAATAACGGCCGGTTCCCCACGTTGTAAGAAGTTTCCACTCATCACAACAATCACCACATCCGCTTGAGATTGTTCTCTAGCCTCTTGCAACTGATACTTATGACCATTGTGAAAGGGATTATATTCAGCGATAATTCCACAAGTTTTCATTTTGCTCCGCCTTTCTTATTATGAATAAAAACCCACGAAATCAAATGATTTCATGGGGTAAATGCTTATTTATGACAAACAAAAAACCAACGCTGGCTTGTTTCTGTCGGTTCGCTATCTGTAAAGTCGGCATAAAGCTCGACCTGGCTAAAGCCAGCCTGTTTCAATAAAATTTGGTAAGTATCTAAGGAATAGGTTCGCTCAAAATGTAGCTCGTCTTCTCGGGTAAAAGTTTCTCCCTCTTTTTTTATAAAAAACGTCAAAAAATGCTCAATACTATGAGCAACTTCTCCTGGGTAACTTTCCCATAAAAAGGCAAAATCTTCTGCTTGATAATGATAACTATAATCCGGAAAGACTTCATCCATTTGGTATAGAGAATGAACATCAAATAAGAAAATACCATCTTCTTCTAATACTTGATAAACTTGTTCAAAAGCTGTTTGAACTTCTGCTTTATTCGCTAAATAACAAATAGAGTCCGCATAACATGTGACAATTTCATAGCTACCTATCTCAGAAAGGTCCATCATATCGCCTTGAACAAACTGCACGGGAGTTTGTTCTTCTTGTGCTTGTTGGCTCGCCATCGCTAACATTTCTTCCGACAAGTCCAAAGCTGTCACTTGGTAACCTTCTCTAGCAAATTTAAGAGCTAAATCTCCAGTACCACATGCTAATTCTAAAAGGCTTTTCCCATTGTTTATATGATGTAATGTAAAATTGTACCACTCTTCATATAGTTGCTCGTCCATGATTTGGTCATAGATGAAAGCTAATGTAGTAAATGCTCTCATTTTTCCGCAATCCATTCCGAAAGATCGACAAGTGGCGCATCTGACCATAGCTTTTCTAATTGATAAAAGTCACGTTCCTCTTCGTTAAAAATATGAACAATAACGCCACCTAAATCAATTAAAATCCACTTCGCGTTATCTTTCCCTTCGATATTTCTTACTTCAACTTGAGCTTTCTCTTCTTCTTCAATCACCGCATCCACAATCGCTTGAATTTGGCGATCGTTTCTTCCAGAACTAATGACAAAATAATCCGCTAATAATGAAACTTCTTGCATATCTAAAGCTACAATATTTTGCGCACCTTTTGCATCAGCTGCTTGAACAGCAATTTGTAAAATTTGTTGACTATCTATTTTCATTCACCTCTTATTTATATTTCTTCCTTTTTAGCAACCCAGCGATTATATGTTTCAATTGTTTTTGGATAAACAGGAGCCTCAATATCAATCAAATGAGCCAGTGTATGCTTTGTTTCATAGGCGACCGCTTCATCCAAATCTTCACGAGCAATGGCACGTGCTTTTTCTACACCTGGGATATCTCTGCCAGGTTCAATATAATCGGCCACATAAATGATTTTATCTAATAAGGTCATTTGAGCCGCACCGGTCGTATGCAGACGAATCGCTTGTAAAATCGATTCATCTGTAATCCCTAATTCTTGTTTAACTAATTCAGCGCCTAAAAGACCATGCCAAATCGCATTATTCCAATGAAGTAAATCCGAATCATAACCATAATCACGAATTATTTGTTTGAATTCTTCATCTGAGCGCTCTTTAGCATAATCGTGCGTTAACGCCGCAACACTAGCTTTTTCTTTAGAAGCACCATAAGTTTCTGCCAAAAATAAAGCCGCTTTTTCAACTCCTAATACATGTTGAAAACGTTTCTCACTCATCGCCGCCTGTATTTTTTCTAGCAAGGTTGCTCTAGTTTCTTCGCTATAATGCATCGCGATACAACCCCTTTTCTTGAATATAGTGTAACACATTTTCGGGCAGTAGATAGTTTACCGAACAACCTTGAGCAATTTTTTTACGCAAGTCCGTCGAACTAAGATTCATATTGGGTACATCAATCCAAATAATTGGATAGGAAGATTCCATCGGATAGTTAGGACGTTTAACCCCCACAAAATGAACAAGCTGTGCTAATTCATCAATTTTATACCAGTTTGGTAAATCAGCTACCATATCGCCACCAATAATAAAATAAAAGTCCGTATCTGGGTATTTATCTGTTAAAATTTTCATAGTTTCGTAGGTATAGCTTTTCCCTTCACGTTCAAGCTCACTTTTTTCTATATCAAGTAAGGGGTTGTCTTCAACTGCTAGTTCTAACATCTTTACTCGATGTTTAGAATCAATCGTTGATTTATGATCCACATGAGGAGGTTGGTTAGAGGGCATCAAATAGACTTTATCTAATCCTAAAGAGCTCCCCACTTGATCGGCCATCACCAAATGTGCTAGGTGAGCAGGGTTAAATGTTCCACCTAAAATCCCGACCTGTCTTTTTTTTGAATTGTTCTGTTCTTTTACTTCTACAAATGTTTGCACATTACTCGACACTTGCTGTTTCAACTTTCCATGCGCCTCCAATAATTACACTTTTTTCACAGCAACAGAAATTTTTTGATTTTTTTCTTGGCTTGAGGGTTTAAAAACCACCAGCACACGTCCGATAATTTGTACCACCTGACAGTTTAACTCTTGTTCTAAAGTAACCGCCACATCCTGAGCATTTTCTTCTGTATTTTGTAGTAAGTTAATCTTAATTAGTTCCCGTTTTTCTAAGGCTTCACCAATTTGATGGATTAATTGTTCACTTAAACCACCTTTACCTACTTGAAAAATCGGTTGAAGATGGTGAGCCTGACTTTTTAAATAACTTTTTTGCTTTCCTCTTAATTCCATAATAACCTCCTAAATCAACGCCTTACGGGTAATAACATCTACACCTTTAGGCGCCCATCCTCTAACGACTCCAGGATCGTTTACCGTAATCCATCCTAAACCAGCAAAAACAATATCCGTTTTTTCTTTAATTGAAAACTCAAAACCTACCAATTCTGGGAAATCATCTATTTCATCTTTACGAGGCGGTTGTAATAGTTCACCTACATGTTTTTCATAAAATTGATCTGCCTTTTCTAACTTTGTACGATGGACGAGCAAATCATTTGAAACATAAGCGGTAAAAGAGCTCTTTTCGCCTTGAATAAAATCAAAACGCGCTAGTCCTCCTAAAAACAAAGTTTGCCCAGGATTTAATTGATAAGTCTTTGGCTTAATTTCTTTTTGAGGAGCAATTATTTGTAAGTCTTTAGCTCCTAAATAATGAGCCATTTGATGATGGTGAATAATTCCTGGTGTATCTATTAGTGAGTGTCCATCTTCTAACGGAATTTCAATTTTATCCAAAGTAGTTCCAGGGAATTTTGACGTGGTGATTAAGTTTTGAATTTCAGCTGTTTGGTTAATAATTTGATTTACCAGTGTTGATTTTCCGACATTTGTTACGCCGACAATATAAACATCGCGTTCGTTACGATACTTTTCGATCATTTCGAGTAAAGTATCTAACTCCTCACTTTTTTGCGCACTTGTTAAAAGCACATCTATTGGACGTAGCCCTTTTTCATGGGCCTGTTCTTTCATCCACTGTTTTAATTTGGTTCTTTTCAACGATTTGGGCAATACATCTACTTTATTTCCAACAAGTAACACGGGGTTATCCCCCACAAATCGATGTAGACTCGGTATCAATGAACCGTTAAAGTCAAAAATATCAACTACGTTAACAATTAAAGCGTTATTTTGCCCAATTTCATTAAGCAAGCCTAAGAAGTCATCATCTGTCAAAGATACATCTTGAATTTCATTATAATGACGTAATCGAAAACAACGTTGACAATAAATTTCTCCTGTTTCTACCCCTTTTTCTAAAACAGATTTCGGGGTATAACCAATTTTATTTTTATCTTCAGTTTGAATAACAGCGCCACAGCCTACGCATCGTAATTCTTCTGTCACTTTATCTCACCTCGCCACTTCATAACTTCAGGATTTCTTTTTTGCAAGTATCTCATAATTTTACGTTCGAAAAAACGATTAAAACGTGTTTTCCATCCGTCTGTATTAACAACCGGTTGAACTAAAATACTTCTTACTTTAGCACTATTAGCTGCTTTTATATCCGTCATTAGTTGGTCGCCCACCATGACAACCTCTGTTTTACTGACATCCAATTGTTTACACGCTTTATTAATGCCCACTGGCAATGGTTTTAACGCCCTAGCAACGTAAGAAATACCTAATTTATTTGCCACACGATGAATTCTTTTAGCACTATTATTAGAAACAACAATAACAGGGACATCTGCTTGCTTCATGCGTTTTAGCCACGCTTGTAATTCTTTTGTTCCATCAGGATGATTCCAAGCAATTAAGGTATTATCAAGATCTGTCAAAACAACCCTTATACCAACTGATTGTAACTGCTCAGGAGTAATCTCATAGATCGACTTTATCATCCATGTTGGTTTATAGTTTGAAAACATTTATCATTTTTCTCCTCAAATTAAACATGCCCATGATTCCTAACACGAATATTTTATATCTAATTGTTAAAAAAGATGGCTTTGCAACTCTTCACAAGAGTTGATTATACAATAAATTAATAGAAAGGAAAAGTTTTCCCTTTGACTTATTTTAAAATTCGTTAGGAACTCTTTAAAAAAGTTGAGGGATCAAACAGAGTTTATTTTTCATTCTTTATGAGAATTTTATTATAGCTATTGTAAAAACACATACAAAAGATTATACTAATTTGTACAATATCTAGTTAAAATAAATATTGATAACACAACATATGGTGTTTTTTATGTTTCTTAAAGGAGTTTTTAGTATGAGCACAGAAATAAAGGAAGCTGGCCTTGATATCGCAAAATTAAACCAGGACATTGCTCAATTTGAACAAGTTTATCCTATCACAGATGATATGCACACTACGCGAGAAGGTGTCTCGCGTTTAGTTATGCTTGACCGATATGCTTATAAAGACACGGCACAACGCAGTCTTACAGTGGGGGATTTAGTTGTTTTGACTGTTAAAAGCGATCCTAATTACCCTGCGCGTGGTATAGGAGTTGTACAAAAGATCAATGATAACAAACAGCAAGCTGATATTTTAGTAGAGGAAGCTTACCGCTTTGCCATTGAAGACGCAAACGAACAAGCTTCTGGAGTCGTTACTCGCAATCTAAATGAAATCGATAAACCATTGGAAATATTTTATGAACAAATTACTAAACGTGTCGCTCATGCCTTGGCTGACGTTGACCAAACTATCGGCAACAAAACAATGGTTGAAGAAGCATTCTACCAGCAATTAAAAGATATGAATTTTGTTCCAGCTGGACGTGTCCTTTATGGTGCTGGCTCCCAAGCTAATGTTACGTACTTCAATTGTTACGTAATGCCTTTTGTCCCTGATTCAAGAAGTGGCATTGCGGAGCATCGTAAAAAAGTTATGGAGATTATGAGTCGCGGCGGCGGTGTCGGTAGTAACGGCTCTGCCTTACGCCCGCGAAACGCCATTGTACGTGGAGTCAACGGAAAGTCTTCTGGTTCGGTTTCTTGGTTAGATGATATTGCTAAATTAACCCACTTAGTTGAACAAGGGGGCAGCCGACGCGGTGCACAAATGATTATGTTAGCTGACTGGCACCCCGATATTATTGAATTTATTATTTCAAAAATGCAAAATGCGCGTATATTGCGCTATTTGTTAGAAAACACCCATGATAGCCAAATTAAACAAATGGTCAATGAAAAATTACAATTTACCCCACTTTCACAAAGTGAATATGAAATGTATGAGTTTATTGTAAACCAAGCTGATAGGAGTAATGAAATTTCTCCAGCTACTGTTAAAGAAGCGAAAACAAAATTAAATGATGGCGGTACTTATAGTGTAAATAACCCAGAATTTTTATCAGGTGCCAACATTTCGCTAACATTGACAGACGATTTCATGCAAGCTGTGAAAAATGATGAAGACTGGCCCCTTCGTTTTCCTGATTTATTTAATTATAGCCAAGCCGAAATGGATGATTATGATGCTAAATGGCCAGAAATCGGTGATGTACGTCAGTGGGAAGATTTAGGTTATTCGGTTGCCACTTATCGTACGATTAAAGCACGTGAATTGTGGAAATTGATTAATATTTGCGCAACTTATTCTGCCGAACCTGGAATCTTTTTTATCGATAATGCGAATAATAAAACAAACGCTACAGCTTACGGGCAAAAAGTAGTCGCAACGAATCCTTGCGGTGAACAACCATTAGCACCTAATTCTGTCTGCAACTTAGGTGCAATCAATTTAGCTAATATGGCAAATAAAGAAACTGCGGAAGTTGACTATGACAAATTGACAGAAACCGTCAAAATTGCTGTGCAAATGCAAGATGATGTCATTGATTCAACGCCTTATTTCTTAGAAGAAAATAAAAAACAAGCTTTAGGTGAACGACGCGTGGGACTTGGCGTTATGGGATTAGCTGATCTACTCATCTATACTCACCACCGTTATGGTTCAAAAGATGGTAATCAAGTAGTCGATAAGATTTTTGAAACAATTGCTACTACTGCTTATAGAGAATCTATTCGTTTAGCTAAATTAAAGGGAAGTTTCCCATTTTTAATCGGTGAAACGGAAGAAGAAACCCAAGCGCTACGGCAACGTTTTATTCAAACTGGCTATATGAAAGAAATGCCTCAAGATATCCGAGAAGATATTTTAACTCATGGCATTCGCAATTCTCACTTATTAACAGTAGCCCCTACAGGTAGCACAGGAACCATGGTAGGCGTAGCGACTGGTCTAGAACCTTACTTTGCTTTTAAATATTATCGTAGTGGTCGTTTAGGAAAATTCATGGAAGTTAATGCGCAAATTGTTCAAGAATACCTAGACGAACATCCTGAAGCTAGTGTGGATCATTTGCCTGAATTTTTCGTTTCCTCAATGGAACTAGCACCAGAAGAACACGTAGATGTACAAACAACGATCCAACGCTGGGTAGATAGTTCGATTTCTAAAACAGTTAACGCGCCTAAAGGTTATACAGTAGATCAAGTAGCTACGATTTATGAACGTCTTTATGATGGTAATGCCAAAGGCGGAACGGTTTATGTAGATGGTTCACGTGATTCACAAGTACTTACCTTACAATCTGAAGAAGACGCAAACGAACAAACTCAATTATTTGATACAGAAGACGTTCGTATTGTAGATGATTCCGAAGAATTAGAACAGTTAGTCGAACAAGCAGAAAATGATCATATTCAACAAGAAGGACATACTGATGATGTTATTTATGGATCTGACGTTGGTGATACTTGTCCGATTTGTCGACAAGGAATCGTTAAAGATATAGGCGGGTGTAATACCTGTACAAATTGCCAAGCGCAATTACGCTGTGGTTTATAATAAACCAAGGAGGAATAAAAAGATGCAAGTGTATACGCGTACAGGTGATCAAGGTATGACCAAACTTGTAGGAGGCTTGGAAGTAACAAAAGATGATCCTCGTATCGAAGCTTATGGTACCATTGACGAGTTAAATAGTTTAGTCGGCTGTATTGCAAGCCTTCCCCAATTAAATTCGTCTTTTAAAGAAGAACTTGTCCAAATTCAACATTATTTATTTGATTGTGGGAATGATTTAGCTACTCCTACTTTTAAGGAAATGAGAAAGATTTCTCCTAGAACAAGAAATCCCAATGCCCCCTTTTATCCTTATGTAGTAAAAAAAGAAATGGTTGAATGGCTAGAAGAACGTATTGATTTTTATACAAAAATCCCACCAGAAATCAATTATTTCATTTTACCTGGTGGTACCAACGAAAGCGCGCAACTACATCTCGCTCGCACTGTAGCGCGACGAGCTGAGCGCCAAATCGTTACCTTTCAAAAACAAGGACAAGTGAATCCATCAGCTTTGCAATTTATTAATCGCCTATCTGACTACTTTTTTGTTTTAGCTCGTGTAGTCAATACACAAGCAGAAACAAAAGATGTCCGTTACGAGCGCAGCAAAAAGGTTTTCCATTCAAAACTAACAAAAGAGGATATTCAATAAAAACTAGGCAAAGGTGGCTATAAAAGCTATCCTTTGCCTAGTTTTTTAACGAAGAATAATTTACTTAGCTATAGTGCCAAATAGGGTAGAGGGGAAATAAATTTCCGCCCCTCCCGTCGCACCGTACGTACGGTCCTCGTATACGGCGCTACATTTGTACTGTTTTCACGCTTTATTTAGATAGTAGGATAAAGGATCAACCAATCCAGGTCGATCCTTTTTCTTTATGGCTAAAACTTTCGGACTTAACGTAAAGTTGACAACGTCCATCCCGCATTTCCTATACCAACCTAATCTAGAATTAGCGACCTTATAAATGTCTTCTTTCTTGAAATGACACTTGAATAGTCGATTCAATTATTGTAAATTCATATAGAT
>NZ_AUIQ01000054.1 GCF_000423785.1 Tetragenococcus muriaticus DSM 15685
TCGTCGCTCAAGAAAAGCGTTGGCAAGCTATGAAACGCTGGGTACAGAAAAAACCTCATTTTCAAGCTCATGAAGGTGCGTTTAAAGGGCAAATGGGCGAAGGAAAAGCGAAAAGTGCCCCTTTAGGCCAATTCGCCAAAGGATTAAACCAATTAATAATGACCCCGAATTATCTCTAATAAAAACTTGTTTTTGTTAGAGATAATGAGGGCAAACCGAACGAAAGTGAGGTTGAAAATAACTTCGTGTCTGCCCCAAAAGACGGTTTTTTTATTCAACCTCAATAAACTTGACACATACTTTAGAAGCCCCATGCGTGAAATTCTTTGAAATCTGCTGTATAATGAAAATTACTGGAAAATTGCGACCTTCAAATCGTATATACTTCAGAATTTATATGGAAATGATGGTGATAGCATGGCTGACAACAGTAACATACGAGTTGTTGTCGGAATGAGTGGCGGTGTGGACTCGTCAGTTACAGCCTTGTTGTTAAAAGAACAAGGGTATGAAGTCGTTGGTATTTTTATGAAAAATTGGGATGACACAGATGAAAATGGTGTATGTACAGCGACTGAAGATTATAAAGATGTAGCCAAAGTTGCCTCTCAAATCGGTATTCCTTATTATTCTGTTAATTTTGAAAAGGAATATTGGGATCGAGTATTTGAATACTTTTTAGCAGAATATCGAGCTGGACGCACCCCTAATCCAGACGTAATGTGTAATAAAGAGATTAAATTTAAAGCCTTTTTAGATTACGCTATGGATTTAGGGGCAGATTATGTAGCAACAGGTCATTATGCACAAGTGGAAAAAGACGAAAAAGGCGTAATACATATGTTGCGCGGTGTGGATGATAATAAAGATCAAACGTACTTTTTAAGCCAATTATCACAAGAACAATTGGCTAAAGTAATGTTTCCTCTAGGAAATATTGAAAAGCCAAAAGTTCGAGAAATAGCTGAAAACGCTGGTCTTGCCACAGCAGGTAAAAAAGATTCTACGGGTGTATGTTTTATTGGCGAAAGAAATTTCAAGCAATTTCTAAGCAATTATTTGCCAGCTCAAAAGGGCAATATGATGACTTTAAATGGTGAAGTTAAAGGCCAACATAATGGGTTAATGTATTATACAATTGGACAACGTCAAGGTTTAGGTATTGGCGGTGGCGGCAAATCTGGACAACCTTGGTTTGTCATTGGCAAAGATTTAGCCTCTAACACTTTATATGTTGGACAAGGCTTCGATAATCCAGAACTATATGCGGAAAGCTTAGATGCAAGTGAAATTCATTTTACAACAGATGAAGACAAGCCTAGTGAATTCCGTTGCACAGCGAAATTCCGTTATCGCCAACAAGATACACCGGTTACTGTACGCTTATTAGACAACGACCGAGCAGAAGTTATTTTTGATGAACCTATACGAGCAATTACTCCCGGTCAAGCCGTTGTTTTTTATGACGGTAACGAATGTTTAGGCGGTGGTCTAATTGACCACGCATATAAGGCTACAAAAACATTGCAATATGTTTAATAGATGAAAACTGGGGCTTAAAAAAGTTTCCAACAAAATTTCAGTGTATAAGGGGGGATTCGTGTTGGAAACTTATGCCCCAGTTTATTTTACTTAAATTAGCGGCGTATTTTTTCACAAGCTGATTCATTGCGACATTTTTTAAAACTCATTACTATGATTTTAGAAAATATTTTAGGAGTGAGACTGTTATGTATCAAGTGGTGACCATGTATGGCGATAATGAACCATGGTGGTTTTTTGAAGAGTGGGAAGAAGACATTCAAGAAGAGACGCACTTTTTATCCCTAGAAGAAGCAAAAAATTTCTTCCAAGAAAAATGGGAAGCTATTTATCAACATTATACATATATTAATGCCAAGACCAATTTTTTAAGTGCTTTTTGGAATGAAGGTGAAGAACGTTGGTGTGAAGAATGTGATGATGATTTGCAACAATACAAAGGTTTGGCATTATTAAAAGACCATCAACCAATTTCAGTCGAAAGTGAAAGGAAATTTTATGAAGCAACTAATTCTAGCGGAAAAACCAAGCGTTGCCAAAGACCTGAGTAACGTTTTAGGCGCTAATAAAAAGACGAAAAATTACTACGAAGGGCCAGATGTGATTGTCACATGGGCCTTTGGTCATTTATTAGGTCTAAAGATGCCAGAAGAGATTGATAAGAATTGGCAAACTTGGCAAATGGAAACACTGCCAATGATTCCAAAACAGATTGGAATTAAGCCATTACCTAAAACAGGCCAACAATTAAAAGCGATTAAGCAATTAGCGCATCGAAAAGACGTAAAAGAATTTGTTATTGCAACGGATGCTGGTAGAGAGGGCGAATTAGTAGCGCGCTGGATACTGGAGTGGATCCATTTTAATAAACCAGTAAAACGTTTGTGGATTTCTTCGCAAACAAATAAAGCGATAAAAGAAGGATTTAAACATTTAAAACCAGCTACACAATACGATGCTCTTTATGAATCTGCGTTAGCTAGGTCCAAAGCTGACTGGTTAGTTGGTTTGAATATTTCACGTGCTTTGACAGTAAAATATGAAGACAGTTTAAATGCTGGAAGAGTCCAAACACCGACTTTATCTTTTGTACGTCAGCAAGAAAAACAAATGGATAAATTTCGCCCTCAAACGTATTATCGCATCGAACTAGAAATAGAGGGGCAGAAAGCTTTACGTGTTCAAAACAATCCTTATGAAATAAAGGATCAACAAGAAGCACAGAACTTAATTGAACAAATGAAACAACACTCAGGAACCGTGGTTGAGCTTTCGGAAAAAACAAAAACGGAGAATGCGCCGTTACCTTATGATTTGACTGAAATTCAAAGAACAGCAAATCAACGGTATAATTTTTCTGCTAAAAAGACGCTTTCTTTAGTACAAAGTCTTTATGAAACGCATAAAGTAGTTACCTATCCCCGTACAGATAGTAAATACTTAACCAATGATATGAAAAAGACGATGAAAGAACGTTTGCAAGCAGTGGCTAATTTTGCTCCAGAAGTCAAAGAATATATTAAAGCAGGAGCCACCGTTAAGCAAAAAGCCGTTTTTAATGATGTTAAAGTTACTGACCATTCTGGTTTAATACCTACAGAACAACGTGCAAGTCCGGCTAAATTTTCCAATGATGAGCAGAAAATTTATAATATGATCGTTTCTCGTTTTTTAACTTTGTTTGCTAATCCGCATAAAAAACTACAACAAAAAGCCACAGTTGCTTTTGCTAATGAACGCTTTGTATTTACACAAAATAAAGTGATTGAACCAGGTTGGAAGCCTTCAGAAGATACTTCAGAAACTACTGTTCAATGGCAAAAAGGACAAAAAGTTCGCCCGAATTTTTCTATTAAAAAAGAATTAACGAAACCACCAAAGCCTTTAAATGAAAGCACATTATTGGAAAAAATGGAAAAGTTTGATTTAGGAACGCCGGCAACCAGGGCAGAAATTATAGAAAAGTTGATTCGTTCTGAATTGATGGAAAGAACGCCAAATGGATTACAAGTATCACCTAAAGGTAAACAACTGTTAGATTTAGTCAATCCGTCTTTAGTTACTCCGGATTTAACTAAAAAATGGGAAGACGAGTTAGAGGCAATTGCTCAAGGGAAATTTTCAAGTAATAAATTCTTAAAACAAATTGAACAAGATACCAAACAATTGATTAACGAAGTTAAGCAAAGCCAGAAAAAATATCAAGACTTTTCTTTAACACAAAAAGAGTGTCCGAAGTGTGGATCTTTCTTACGCGAGAAAAATACAAGAGACGGTAAAATTTATGTTTGTTCGAATTCAGAATGTCATTATCACCGCCGTAAAGATCCCAAAGTAAGTAACCATCGTTGTCCTCAATGCCATAAGAAAATGGAAATTATTGAGGGAAAAAATGGCGCTTATTTCCGTTGTAAATTTGATGGCATCACTGAAAAAATTCCAAATAAAAAAGACCAAAAGAAAAAAATGTCTAAGCAAGAAGAAAAACGTTTGTTAAAACAATACTCAAAACCAGAAGAACCAGAAGAAGGTCCGCTTTCTATTGCATTAAAAGAAGCAATGAATAAAGAAGATTAAAACAAAGAAACATCAAGTTTTTATTTAATACTTGATGTTTCTTTGTTTGATTGTGTAGAAATAACTTGGAGTAGAACAATTGAATACAGAAAAAGAGTTCGTTATTCAAAAGAAGCAAATAATTCCTTCAAAATTGTTTAAGTTTAGTATCCAGGAAGAATACACGGATTGGATTTTCCAAAATACCATTAGGGAAAGTTATTTGATCACTTCTTCTGTTTCTTTATCAAAAAAGTGCGCTTTATTAAGGTCAAAACTCAGATCAACCATTTCTTCTGGTTCGTGAAAATCGCGCGCATCAACTTTGGAAATGAATTCCGATTCGCCAACCTTTGTGTACAGCATGGTTTCTGCTCCAAGCAATTCAGACACTACAACTTCAGCATGAACAGTGGTATCTGGTGCAGCATCGATGACTACTTGTTCCCCATGAATATCTTCTGGACGAATGCCTAGTGTAACTTCTTTGCCATCATAACCTTTTTCAACCAAAGTTTTGTTACGTCCTTCTGGTACCCGTAATTTTAATCCATAGTCATTGGTGATCATACCGTCTTTTAAGTGGACATTAAAGAAGTTCATTGCTGGAGAGCCAATAAATCCAGCAACAAATTCGTTTACTGGTGTATTGTAAACTTCTTTAGGCGTGCCGATCTGTTGTATGATACCGTCTTTCATAATAACAATGCGGTCGGCCATTGTCATTGCCTCGGTCTGGTCATGAGTTACATAAATGGTAGTGGTCTCCAAACGACGATGTAGTTTCGCAATCTCAGCTCGCATAGCAACTCGTAACTTCGCATCTAAATTAGAGAGTGGCTCGTCCATTAAAAAGACTTTGGCATCACGAACAATAGCGCGACCTAAAGCTACCCGTTGACGTTGTCCGCCGGAAAGTGCTGCTGGTTTACGGTCTAAGTATTCTTCCAAGCCTAAGATACCGGCAGCATTTTCTACCCGCTGTTTGATTTCAGATTTATCGTATTTTCTTAATTTTAATCCAAAGGCCATGTTGTCAAAGACAGACATATGCGGATATAAAGCATAATTTTGGAAAACCATGGCGATTTTCCGATCTTTAGGAGCCACGTTGTTCATTACTTGATCGCCGATTTTTAACTCACCTTCTGTAATATCTTCTAAACCGGCAATCATACGTAGTGTGGTTGATTTTCCACATCCAGAAGGGCCAACAAAAACGATAAATTCACGATCTTTCACATTCAAGTTAAAATCAGTAACAGAAAAGTGATCGGCGTTATCATATTTTTTACCTATATTTTTTAAGGCCATTTCGACCATAAGTTATTCCTTCTTTCCTATTGACTTTTTATTTGCAGGCTATTTGACTTGATATACTTACTATAATTGAAAACGCTTTATTCATACAATAGAAATGTGCACAAAAAATCGATAAACTTTGTGCATATTGTCAAATGGAATTTATTTGTTAAAAGATCGTATTAGTAGATAACATAAAAATAGGTCATCCATCTTTTTTAGATTAGTTTTTGTCTGTTGCTGAAATTTATCTACTTTATACTGCAGTGTATTGCGATGCATGAATAATTCTTTGGCTGCGGAACTGAGGTTGCCTTGTGTTTTCCAGAGAGCTGCAATCATTTGTATGAATTCGGATTCAAACCATTCAGAAAAAAGACTTTGCATTAGATAACTTTTCGTTACATCATGAGAAATAAAAAATAAAATAAAAGAACTAGCTGTATCGAACACTTTGCTTTTTATATTATAGTTTAGCCCATGGAGAAATAATTGTTCTTCTTCATAGAAAAGTTGAGAAAAATCTTTTTCAAAAGAGTGAAAACTTCCGACAAAAAGACGCGTATAACTATTAAAATCACTGTCTAAAGCTAAAAAAACGCCTTCTAATTCTTCCACAGATAAGGCTTCTTCGCTAAAGGCTTCAATAACGATTCCATAATTTTTACTAAGAAATAAGAGATCTACTGTATAAGGTAAAATTGTACGTATTTCATTTTGTAAAGCTGTGAGATCGTTTGTTTCAAAATTTTGAAATTCAACTTGAATGAGACGAAAACGTCCTTTATTTTCCGGAACAGGTTTATTAGAAAATAAGCTGTTATACCAAGAATATTCTTTATCTAAAGAAGAAATATAGGATGTGTTGGAGACGCTTATGGCTTGGAGTAGCTTTTTTTCGGTTTTGGTTAAATATTTTTGAGGGATCCATAAAAAACTATGTTCCATAGCGATAGATAAGTAATTTGCGTCAGTTGTTGGAAATGCATGAACAAAAGCATCCGAATAAATTTCTTGTAGTTTTTGTCGGTTCATTTATACCCCGCCTTGCAGAAAAATTGTTTTTTCTTGATTGTACCGAAAACAAGTTACCTTTGCCAAATTAAAAATTGTTCCGTTAAAATAGCTTTCAATTTTTCTTTATAAAAGAACTTGACATTTGTACTTTTGGCGTGTAAAGTAAACGACGACTTAAATAACTGACATCGAAAAGAAAAGTAGCTTTAATTTTGTTTTAAGAGAGTCTCTGTTGGGTGAGAAGAGATAATAGAGTTATAGTGAAACACATCTTGGAGTCGTCTTTTTGAAGGTAAAGTAGGAAAGTCCGGAGAGCCCGTTATAGCCAAAGTTATTGATTGATAACTTACTGAGTTTTATTCTGTGAGGAGTAAATAAACAAAGGTGGAACCGCGTAATTGACGTCCTTTAGCCGTTTGGCTAAGGGACTTTTTTATTTGATCAATAACTTATTGAGGTCTTTTTCGTGAGGAAAAGATGAATTGAGGTGGAACCACGTATTTGCGTCCTCTGGGTAAAACCAGAGGACTTATTTTATTTAGAGGAGAATGTTTATGGATTATTTGTTTTCTATCTTTCCACAACTATTTGACGGAATGGAAGTGACGTTTCGTTTATTTGGTTTAACAATTATTGGATCGATTCCTATTGGGATTATTTTAGCATTTGTATTGTGTAGCCGATCAAAGATCTTTAAGTCAATGATTCAAATCTACGTTTGGTTAATGCGGGGAACACCGCTGCTGCTACAATTAATTTTTGTTTTTTATGGTTTGCCGATTTTAGGTATTGTTTTTGACCGTTTTGATGCTGCTTTAGTTGCCTTTATTTTTAACTATGCTGCGTATTTTGCTGAGATTTTTCGTGGAGGGATTCAATCAATCCCTAATGGCCAATATGAAGCAGCACGTGTTTTACGCTTAACTTATGGACAAACATTGCGGAAGATCATTACTCCACAAGTTGTAAAAGTTACTCTACCTTCTGTTGGAAATGAAATTATTAATTTGGTAAAAGATACCTCGTTAGTTTATATTCTAGGCTTGCAAGATGTGATGCGTATTGGAAAAGTGGCAATGGAGCGTGATGTTTCCTTAGTTCCTCTATTGGGCGTAGGAATCTTGTATCTTCTTACGATCGCTATCTTTACTTTGATCCTACGTGCTTTAGAAAAACGTATGAATTATTATCGCTAGGAGGGAAATTCTATGCTAGAACTTAAAAATATCAATAAGTCTTTTGGAAGTAAAAAAGTGATTCATTCTTTGGACTTAACGATCCCTGATGGTTCCATTTTAGCCATTGTTGGCCCCTCAGGTGGAGGGAAGACAACATTACTTAGGACATTAGCAGGGTTAGAGACTGTGGATAGTGGCGATTTTCTATTAGATGGCAAAAAATTTGATCCAGTCAATTCAAAAAATCAAGAACAAGTGGTAGGCGTTGTATTTCAGGAATTTGAACTATTCCCACATTTAAGTGTATTTGAAAATATTGTATTAGCGCCTAGATTAGCGTTGAAAGAAGAAAAAAAAGCTTACACCCAAAAAGCAGAAGATATCGCCGCTCAGTTAGGAATAGAATCATTAATGCAACAGTACCCCTATCAGTTATCGGGGGGACAAAAGCAACGAGTAGCTATTGCTAGGGCGATGGCGATGGAACCTAGAGTGTTAGCTTATGATGAACCGACAAGCGCACTCGACCCGGCTTTGCGTGAGCATGTCGAAAAGATTATTGTAGGCTTAAAACAACAAGGGATTACTCAGCTTGTTGTTACTCATGATATGGCTTTTGCCGAAAATATTGCGGATAATTTGTTAGAAGTTGAAGAAATCAAATGAAAAGGAGAAAGAATATGAAAAAAATAAAAGTATTAGGTCTTACTTTGGCGAGTGTTTTTATCTTAGGAGCTTGTTCTTCTGGAGAAGATGAGCAGGGAGCTAATGATACGGAAAATGCAGATGTGGTTGTTGGTTTGGATGACACCTTTGTACCTATGGGATTTCGTGATGATAGCGGAGATCTGACAGGATTTGATATTGAATTAGCTGAAGCAGTGTTTGAGTTAAATGACACTGAAGTTGCCTTTCAACCTATTGACTGGTCTATGAAAGAAAATGAGCTTAACAATGAAACGATTGATGTGATCTGGAATGGCTATACTCAAACCCCCGAGCGTGAAGAAGAGGTCGCCTTTTCTGACCCTTATATGAACAATAGTCAATTGTTAGTGACTGCTACAGATAGCGGGATTGAGTCAGTCGAAGAAATGGAAGGTCAAGTATTAGGTGCTCAAGAAGGCTCTTCTGGCTATAATTCTTTCAACAATGATCCTGAAGTATTAAAAGATAGAGTCGATAGCGAAGATGCGACCCTTTATGAAAGCTTCAATGAAGCATTTATTGATTTAGAAAGCGGACGGATTGATGGATTATTGATCGATAGAGTATATGCCGAGTATTATTTAAATCAAAATGACCAAATGAATGACTTTAACCTGATCGAAACCCCTTATGAAGATGAAAACTTCGCCGTAGGTGTTAGACAAGATGATGAGGAACTACTCCAAGAAATCAACGATGGATTGAATGAACTCCAAGAAAATGGCGAATTTGCAGAGCTTTCGGAAGAGTGGTTTGGGGAAGACGTTTCTGTTGATTGAGAAAAATTTAAAGAAAGTAGGGAAGAAACTTTAGTTCCCTTCTTTTTTTTTGTATAATGGATAAGGATGAAAAGAGGGATGACATGGCACAGAAAAAGAAACGTACCAAAAAACGTAAAACAAAAAAACAAATGCGCCAACAAGAAAAATTAACGTTAATTTCCTTTGGCTTCTTATTTATATTATTTGCCATATTTGCGTTATTTCAATTAGGCTTTTTAGGAACATTAATCGCTAATGGTTTTCGTATTATTGGTGGTAATACATATCCTGTTCTTTGTGTCTTGTTAGCTGTATACGGTTTATGGGTAATGATAAAAAATAATGAAGCGAAGACAAAGATCACCTATGGAGGTAAACTTGCTGGAGCTCTTTTAATTTATTTAGGCGTACTTATTTTTTTCCATGCTCAGTTATTTGGTAGAATTCAAACCGATCAACCGCAAATTTTGGCTACTACCTGGCAAATTTTATTAAGCGACATTCAAGGAGCCCAAGTAAGTGCCAATGTTGGAGGCGGTATGGTTGGAGCCTTACTTTATCAAACGACCTTTTTCCTCGTTTCTAAAATTGGGAGTTACGTGTTTGCTGTTTTGTTCATTATTTTGGGTGGTTACTTTATTAGTCCAATGGATAGTCAGCAATTATTGGAACTTTTGCATGGGATAAAAGAAAAAATCCAAAAATTGATTGCTGGTAATCCAGAAAAGAAAGCTCAAAAACAAGAAAATAAAGAAGCTAGGAAACAAGCAAGGAAAGAAAAGAAAGAACAAAAGCAAGCGCAGGAACGAGAAGCTGCTTTACAACAAGTAAAGGAACAAGAAAAGAATCAAGTTCGTTCATTGTCTGCTGCTGAAAAATTAGCTCAAGAGCAAAAAGCTGACGCTAGTGGTGAGGCAGAACAGTTAAGTTTTGTGCCTATTGATAGCTACCAACAAAGTCAATCGACTAGCCAAAAAGCTGAAAATCCTTCTGAAGAAAAAAACTCAACAGAAGAAGCAACAGATGATGGGAAGCCACTTGAATTTGAAATCTCTCAAGAAGTAGAAGATGAAGACTATGAATTGCCGCCAACTAGTCTTTTGTCAGAGCCTAAAGCTACGGATCAAAGTGGAGAGTATAAAAAAATCGAGAATAATATCACGATTTTAGAAAAAACGTTCAAAAGTTTTAGTGTGAATGCTAAGGTAGTTAAAGCTAGCTTAGGGCCTTCGGTCACCAAATTCGAAATTGAACCTGCTATAGGAGTTAAAGTGAGTAAGATTGTTAATCTCTCAGATGATATTGCTTTAGCTCTTGCAGCTAAGGATATTCGGATGGAAGCTCCAATACCGGGGAAATCGCTAATTGGTATTGAGGTCCCTAATGAAACAGTAAGTACAGTTGCTTTTAAAGAAATGGTTGAAGAAGCTCCTTCCCATTCTGACCGCTTATTAGAAGTGCCTTTGGGAAGAGATATCTCTGGGAAAATACAAACGGTTGATTTGACGGAGATGCCCCATTTGTTAGTCGCAGGTTCGACAGGGAGTGGGAAATCTGTGTCCATTAATGGTGTTATTACTAGTATTTTAATGCAAGCTAAGCCTCATGAAGTCAAACTTATGATGGTGGACCCTAAGATGGTGGAACTAAATGTATATAACGGGATTCCCCATCTTTTGACTCCAGTCGTAACAAATCCGAAAAAAGCTGCGCAAGCTTTACAAAAAGTAGTGAAAGAAATGGAAGAACGTTACGAAAAATTTGCCGCTACAGGTGTGCGTAATATTACCGGTTATAATGAAATGATAAAACAAAGAAATCAAACCGAAGGACAAAATTACCCGACAATGCCGTTTATCGTAGTGATAGTAGATGAATTGGCTGATTTGATGATGGTAGCTAGTAATGAAGTGGAAGATGCTATTACTCGTTTGGCACAAATGGCACGTGCAGCTGGTATCCATATGATTTTAGCTACACAACGGCCAAGTGTTGATGTTATTACGGGGATTATTAAAGCCAATGTTCCTTCTCGAGTGGCTTTTGCGGTGTCTAGTGGTACAGACTCGCGTACAATTATTGATTCCAATGGCGCAGAAAAGTTACTAGGACGAGGCGATATGTTGTTTCTACCCATGGGAGAAAATAAAGGGATCCGTGTGCAAGGGGCTTTTATTTCAGACCATGAAGTAGAAGAAGTCGTTAAATTTGTTACGGAACAGCAAAGTGCTAATTACGAAGAAAAAATGATGGTAACAGATGAAGAAGTTGCTAACGATAAAAAAGAAGAATCTGAAGACGACTTATACGATGAAGCCAGAGAATTGGTAGTTGAAATGCAAACAGCGAGTGTTTCTTTATTACAAAGACGTTTTCGCATTGGCTATAATCGAGCCGCTCGTTTAGTGGATGAATTAGAAGCTAATCATGTTGTAGGTGTTTCAGAAGGAAGCAAACCGCGAAAAGTTTTAGTAGAGAAAACGGAAGCTCCTACTGATGAAAATGGACAAGACACTTCTATAGAATAAGCTTTGTAAAAAAAAGAGACAAACTCTAAAGATAAGCAAATTATATAGCCAAACGATTTCTTAAGAAAAATAGAAATTGTTTGGCTTTTTTATCGAAACATTTATTTTACAGCGTTTTTGTTGACAGATATAAGGAAAAAAGCTATGCTTTAACAAATAAAATGCAAGGAGAATGTATATGAAACCACAACTCATTGGAGTTGCCGCAAACGAAGCGCTGGATCCAGGAGAAACAATGCATCACTTGCCAATTAGTTATACTCCTGATGGTTATGTAAAAGCGATCCAAAAAGCAGGTGGATTGCCCTTTGTTTTACCTATCGGGACGCCAGAACAAGCTAAAGAATATGTTACGCGCATTGATAAATTAATTTTAGCAGGCGGGCAAGATGTTTCACCCAAATTTTATAAACAACAAGCGACAGTCCAAGGACACTATTCTGAGGCACGTGATCGTTTTGAATTAGCGCTTTTAGATGAAGCCTTATTACAACAAAAACCAGTTTTTGCGGTTTGTCGTGGAATGCAATTAATGAACGTTTTTTTCGGAGGAGATCTAAGACAAGAATTACAGTCTTTTACTGATATTTTACATATGCAAGAACCTATACCTAGGGAGCAGCCTACCCATGAATTAATTACCAAAAATGATAGTTTTTTATACCAAATTTATGGATATAGGGCACATGTCAATTCGTTTCATAATCAAGCATTAAATCAAGTATCAAGTCATTTGTACGAAACGGCCTTTTGCCCAGATGGTGTTATTGAAGCTGTAGAAAACCAAGAAAGACATTTATTAGGTGTTCAATGGCATCCTGATTTTGCTTATGCGGCTCAACCTAATGAGATGGCAGTTTTTGATTACGTAGTAAAAAAATTATAAAGTCGTTAATCCCAGATACTAAAATATCTGGGGTTTTTTAGTAGAAAAAACGAATAAACCTTAATTTCCTAACATTCAATCATTTCTTCTTACTTTATTTACAATTTTCTCCCTGAATGATTTATAAAAATTTGTGGATAACGCATTCGACCGATCAACGAGGTGACTTTTATGTTATTTTCCCTTTTTATCGCCACTTTTTAATCAAGAATAGGAAGGGATAATCGAACGACGCTAAAAAAAGATAAAATTCTTCCTAGAGAATGAAAGCCAAGCCTTTTTTATAAGGATGAAAAGGGCAAAAGTAAACTAGAGATTCAATCGCTGAATTCGTGTAAGGACTTCCCAAAAAAGTGTATTGTAAACATTTGTACTTGATAAGTGAATTTGCACTTGACGCGCGTGCTCTGTGACTTTTCCAGC
>NZ_AUIQ01000055.1 GCF_000423785.1 Tetragenococcus muriaticus DSM 15685
CCACAGTGATTGACACGATCCGCTTTCAACTCTTCCATATCGCAGGAAGAGTCACGGAACATGCGCGAAAAATTCAAATTCACCTTTCTAGTACCAACGTTTATAACACGCTTTTCTGGGAAGTCCTTACGCGAATCCAGCGCTTGAATCTTTAACTTATTCTCTTCACTCTTTCCTTATAAAAAGCGTATTTTCCACCTTCTAGGAAGACCTTTACCCTTTTTTAGCGTTCTACAGTAGTTCTTTCCTGTGTTTGGTTCAAAAACGATAGCAAAAATAGAAAATAACACGAACAACAACCCTGTTGACCGGCCCGTTTAGTTATCCACAAATTTTTAGAAATCATTCAGGATAAATTTAAACTATCTATATAATTAAATGCAACATTAAAAAGTGTTATATTTATTTTAAAAGAAAAAATTTGCTTTAAAAGAAAGAAGGAAGTCTGTCGTTGTTATTAAGTAAAGAGCAATACAAAAAATTTCTATGGCCAGTGCTTGTGGGAGTCCTTTTGTGGTTATGCACATCGTTACGCCCAGAGCCCTTGTCTGCTGAAGCATGGCAAATGTTTGCCATTTTTGTTGCCACAATCATAGGCTGCATCACTCAACCTTTACCTATCGGGGCAATTTCTATTATTGGTTTTGTTGCTGCCACTTTAACCAACGTTATCGATATTGACACAGCGGTTGCTGGATTTGGAAATAGCAGTATCTGGTTGATTGCGATGGCTTTTTTTATTTCGCGCGGTTTTATTAAAACTGGTCTTGGCAGAAGAATTGCGCTTAATTTTGTTTCCTTATTTGGCAAAAGAACATTACAGCTAGCCTATTCAATCATTGGTGTTGATTTAGTTTTAGCTCCAGCAACACCAAGTAATACAGCACGGGCTGGCGGAGTGATTTATCCAATTATTCAATCTCTGGCTGATGCCTTTCACTCCAATCCAAAAGATGAAACGCGTCAGGATATAGGCGCCTTTTTGATGTTCACAGAATTTCATGGTGATATTATTACATCCGCCATGTTTTTGACTGCGATGGCTGGAAATCCGTTAGCGCAGGCATTTGCCAGCAATGCGAATATCACCATTAATTGGATAACTTGGTTTTTAGCTGCTTTAGTGCCAGGAATTATTTCTTTAATCATTATTCCATTTCTGATCTATAAAATATATCCACCCAAAATTAAAGAGACACCTAATGCTAAACAATGGGCTAATAAGCAATTAAAAGATATGGGAACTTTTTCACGCTCAGAAAAAATGATGAGTGGTATTTTTATCTTAGCGCTCATTTCATGGATGACAAGCAGTTTAACAGGCATAGACGCTACCTTAACAGCATTTATCGCACTAGCTTTATTGCTAATAACTGGCGTTTTAAGTTGGCAAGATGTCTTAAAAGAAACCGGCGCGTGGAACACCCTCACTTGGTTTTCTATTTTAGTCATGATGGCTACTCAACTCAATGAATTAGGCTTTATCCCTTGGTTTAGTCAATTAATTGTTGCTAATTTGGGCAATATGAACTGGTTTCTGGTTTTATGTTTACTATGTCTCATTTATTTTTATAGTCATTATTTCTTTGCTAGTGCCACAGCACATGTTAGTGCCATGTATGCAGCCTTATTGAGTGTCGCTTTGACAGCCGGTGTTCCTGGGCAACTAGCTGCGTTAATGCTTGGGTTCTTTGGTAGTTTAGTAAGCTCTACGACCCACTATTCGTCCGGTCCAGCACCGATTTACTTTGATTCAAAATTTGTCACACAATCTGAATGGTGGAAAATGAATTTCATTTTAGGAATCGTCTATATTATTATTTGGCTTGGTGTAGGAACGGCATGGACCAAAATTATTGGTATTTGGTAAAGTTTTTATAAAACATAGTCTCGAATTGCTTGTGAAACGCCGTGTTCATTATTGTTACAAGTGATTACATCGGATTTTTCTTTAACTGCTTGAGGTGCATTTCCCATCGCTACACCTAAACCTGCTAAGATCAACTTGGAAAGATCATTAAAGTTATCTCCAATAGTCATTACGTTTTCCAACGGTGTATCATAATATCTGGTAACTTCTATTAATGCCCTTTCTTTAGATACTTCCTTTGAAGTCACTTCTAGATAGTTATCTTTAGACAAATAAAAAGCACTGTCTTTTAGTTGCAAATTTTCTAAAAAACGATGAAGTTCATGAATCGTTTCAGGTTCTTCCACAAGTAATAGTTTGTGAATCGGAGGAGCATTTTCCAATAACAAAGACTGCAAATTTTGTTCTGCTGGTGACTCATTTGTAATAGCCGCTTCAATTTCAACCCATTTGTCCCGTTTGTCAACCATCCACTGTTCCCCAGAATACAGATTGACCGATACTTTAGGAAACTGTCTTTTAATAACCTCTAGTATTATTTGCACTTCTTCTAAGGCTACTAAATGTTCTTTGATTATTCGAAAATGATTCCCGTTTTCTTCTAAAATAAGCGCCCCATTGTAACAAACAATCGGATTCTGCCCTAGATCAAGTTCTTTGGATAAAGGGAAGACACCGCGGGGCGATCTAGCTGAAGCCAAGACAAAGGGAATATTGTTTTCTGTCAATTGTTGAATATTTGGTCTTAAACTTTCATCAATCTGATGCTGAGCATTCAAAATTGTGCCGTCGATATCGCTCATCACCAGTTGAATGTTAGGAGAGTTCATACGTCATATTTCCTTTCTTTTTGGTTATACTGTAACATGATCTGCAAAATAAAAAAGGGGATAAGAAAAAAGCCACTATTTTATTTAGAGACCTCCAAAAGTTAGATCGAAACGTTATCTTTTGGAGGTAGGTTCACTATATAGATAGAAATTTAGCAGCCCTTATATTTTATTGATTTAATGTTGCTAAAAAATCAGAAACACGCTCCAATCCTGCAATCATTTTTTCTTCAGGTTCACGAGCATAGCCCATCCGAAAACACTTTTCTAAATCAAAAACAAATCCCGGCATTAGTAATACACTTTTTTCTTCAATCACTTTGGCACAAAATTCTTCGGATGATAAAGAACTTTCGAAATAAGGTAAGGCAACCGTTCCACCTTTAAAAGGAGCATAACTCAATTTAGGCTCATTATCTAGCCACTTTTTAAATAAGGTAGCTCTCGATTGAGTAATTCCCAAGTTTCGTTGCTGTACGGCATTTTTGTGTTTTAACGCAAGAGCTGCGACATATTCATCGATAACGCCATTACTGATCATGGTATAATCGCGATGAATATATACGTCTTGCATAAATTTCACATCACGTGAAGCGATCCAGCCCAAACGTAACCCCGCCATTGCAAAAGCTTTTGACATACTACCTAGACTGACTCCCTTTTCATATAAATCCGCAACAGAAGTTGAAAACCCAATATTGTGCGTCAACCCTCGATAGGCTTCATCACAAATGAGGTAGGTGTCGTTTTTCCTAGCAATTTCTACCATTTTTTCTAAAGCCTCGTCATCGATTACATCGCCTGTTGGATTATTAGGATTATTAAACACAATCGCTTTGGTTTCAGGCGTTACTAAATGCATTAATTTATTTAAATCAAGTACGTAATCTGTTTCCGTTTTTTCTAAAAACAAGTACTCCATCTGAGCCCCGATCGATTCTGGTACAGAATAAATTTGCTGATAGGCAGGCAATATCGCTACTACATGATCGCCAGACTCAATGACAGTCATCATCGTAAGATGAGATGCACCTACTCCACCATTCGTTGAAATCACCTGTTCTTTTTGTATACTTTGATATAAACTAGCAATGCCCGAAAGATAATCTAGTCGACCTTCAATCGCACCATAATTTAATTTTATGGAAAATATATTTTCTTTGACTTGCTCCTCATCTTCCCCGGTTAATTCCAGCAATTCATTAATAGAAAGCGGCATAATAGAAGTGCTCGTTAAATTATAGTCCACAGTTGTTTCATATTTTGATAACCAACGTTCAACACCAAAAGGTTTAATATACATTCTTTCACTTCTTTCATTTTGTTATTAGTGTAATACTTTGCTTAGAAAATCAATAGTACGAGGATGCTCGGGATAATCAAAAAGTTCTGCAGGCGGACCTTCTTCTATGATTTTTCCTTCATCCATAAATAAGACACGATCGCCTACTTCTTTAGCAAATCCCATTTCGTGGGTGACAATGACCATTGTCATTCCTTCTTTAGCTAAATCTTTCATCACCTGCAAAACGTCGCCGATCATCTCTGGATCCAGCGCTGAAGTCGGTTCGTCAAATAGCATTACATCAGGTTCCATCGCCAAAGCACGTGCAATCGCAATACGCTGTTTTTGTCCTCCTGATAAAGAATTAGGATAGGCCTCGGCTTTATCCGCTAATCCGACTTGTTGTAATAAACGTGATCCGATTTCTTTGGCCTCATCTTCCTTTTTCAAACCAGCTTTAATGGGTGCAAGACAAATATTTTCCATCACTGTTTTATGCGGAAATAGATTAAACGACTGAAACACCATCCCCAGATTTTCCCTTACTTTGAAAATATCCATTTTAGGAGCTGTTAAATCAATCCCTTCAAATATCACAGATCCTTCTGTGGGCACTTCCAATAAGTTTAAACATCGCAAAAAAGTACTTTTGCCTGAACCAGAAGGCCCAATAACTACGACAACTTCTCCATTTTGAATGGTTGTATCAATACCGTTTAACACTTGGTTGGGGCCAAAAGTTTTGTGTAAATTTACAACTTTCATTAACTCTGTCATAACACTTCCTCCTTAAACTTTTGCTGATTTTTCGAGCCTTTTTTCTAGGAGCGAAACCAACCAGGAAACCAACCATGTGATCATAAAGTAAATAATCGCTGCAATAAATAAAGATTCCATTGTTCGATAAGTCGCTGCTTTAACCGTGTCAGCTACAAACATCAGCTCTGATACAGCAATCACAGAAAGTAAAGATGTCTCCTTAATCATTGAGACAAATTCATTCCCTAATGCCGGCAAAATATTCCGGGTCGCTTGTGGCAAGATAATTTCTTTCATTGTAATGCGTCGATTTAAACCTAAAGAATATCCAGCTTCCATTTGTCCACTATCCACCGCATTAATTCCGGAACGGATAATTTCAGCAACATAAGCGCTAGAATTAATCGCCAATGCGATACATCCTGGAATTAAACGTGCCAGATTGATATCCCAGACATGAATTGCTGGGATGGTTAAAATAGAAGATAAGCCAAAGTAAAAAATAAATACTTGCAGTAAAGCCGGCGTCCCTCGCAACACTTGGATATAGAAAAACGCAATAGTATTGATAAATTTATTAGAAGAAAGCCGCAGCATCGCAACAAAAACTCCCAGTAATGTCCCTACAATCACACAAACAAAAGCAACACCAATCGTTGTAGCAGTCCCTCTCAAAAACAAAGGGCCATAAACCTCTAAAGTATTTTGTGAATCTGTATCGCCTGCTTGAGTTTCTTCAATATTTTTTTCTAAAAGTTCGTCCATTTCACCATTTTCTTGCATTTCAGCAATAATTTGATTGACTTCTGCAATCAAGGCCTGACTTTCTTTGGGAAAAGCGATAGTTTGGGCTGTTTCCTCTTCAGACACCTCAATATCAATATCTGCAACTGTCAAATTAGGATAATTATCTAAATAATTACGAGCAGATAAATAACCAACAACGCCTGCATCTGCTGTCCCAGCATTAATTTCTGAAATCACTTCAGGCAATTTACCTAAGGCAACCGGTCGAGCCTCTTCTATATAGTCATTTAAAATCGTTTCTTGCGTCGATCCTTTTTGCGCTGCTACTTCCTGACCTGCTAAAGATTCAATGGAGGTATAACTATCTTCTTTATCTCTAGTTGTTAAGATAACAAAAGGTAAATCATGATAACTATCAGAAAAGCTAACGACTTCTTCTCTTTCCGGTGTTGGATTAAAACCCGCTAAAGCCATATCAAATTCTCCTTCTTGTACGCTTGGAATTAACCCATCAAATTTCATATTAGTGATTTCCAGATCGACGTCCAATTCTTCAGCTATTCTCTGAGCAACATCTATATCAAAACCGACAATCTCTTCTTGACCACCATTCATTCTAATATATTCTTTGGGTGGATTGTCTGCAGAAGTACCAATAGTCAAAGCCCCGCTGTCTAATACCTCTTGTAAAGAATCATCGGTTTGAGCTTGTGCTGAGGTTGTAAAATAAAAAAATAAAGACAAGATTGACGCTATACCTAATATAAAAACGCGAAGCTTTTTCATAGATTTACCTCCTAATTCACTAAAATGCATATTTATACACTTTTGCTTAAAACGAATCGTACCACTTTTCGTTCAGTAAAACAAAAAAATGTTTTTTTGAATCTTTATGCATTGAAAATGAACTCAAAAGAATGACTATTGGCTCGAATCTTTTTTAGTTACTTGATATTTTACTATAAAAGCCTCTTAATTGTTGTTCTATGATTTGTCTGTTACACTTAACTTACAGTGCTCTTATGAAGGAAACTATCATATAAGTAAAGGAGGAATTGTATTGAGTCTAAAAGATCATAAAGTTATCTCGTTGGTTGACCATGATTTTGATGATTTAGAACTATGGTATCCTGTTCTTCGTTTACGTGAAGAAGGCGCTCAAGTAGATTTAGTGGGACCAGAAGCTAAGCAAACATACGTTGGAAAAAATGGTGTGCCTGCTGAATCTAATTACGCTTTTTCTGATGTTAATCCAGAAGAATATGATGCAGTTATAGTACCTGGCGGATGGGCACCAGATAAACTTCGTCGTTTCCCTGAAGTAAAAGAGATCGTAAAACATATGAAAGATAACAACAAAGCTATCGGTGAAATTTGCCATGCTGGTTGGGTATTAATTTCAGCTAATGTTTTAGAAGGGAAAACGGTAACGAGTACACCAGGAATTAAAGACGATATGTCAAACGCTGGTGCTACATGGGTAAATGAAGCTGTGGTAACCGATGGTCAGCTTGTTTCAAGTAGAAGACCCCCTGATCTACCAGAATATTTACCTGAGTTGATTAAAGTAATGGAAAAATATCACCGCTAAACAAAAATAAACGAAAAAGCTTGGCACTTGCTTGCTTTTTCGTTTATTTTGCGATAAAAACAAGGAGTAGATATCATGTCAGATTACACAATTCCTAAAGTGTGGGAAGAAAATCAAGATCAAAAAGAGAATAAATTTGGAAACCAACCAGTAGCTGGTAGCCGTTTTGAGCAAAAGCTTCCGGTAGGAGAACAACCACTACAAGTTTATTCATTAAATACACCTAATGGAATGAAAGCAACGATTATGCTAGAAGAATTAAAAGAGGCTGGTATTAAAGACGCTAAATATGATTTATATAAAATCGATATTGGAGACGGCGATCAATTCGGTAGTGATTTTGTGAAAATTAACCCGAACTCTAAAATCCCGGCAATGGTAGATTATTCCTATGATGAACCGATTCGTGTATTTGAATCCGTATCTATTTTGCTATATTTAGCGGATAAATTTGATAAATTCGTTCCAAATTCCCTTGCTGAACGGACAGAACTTATGAACTGGTTATTCTGGCAAACAGGGGCAGCGCCATTTGTCGGTGGTGGTTTTGGACACTTCTATTACTATGCACCTTATGCGCAAGAATATCCAATTGATCGTTACACTATGGAAACTAAACGCCAACTTGATCTGCTTGATAGACACCTAGCAGATAAAGAATATATTAATGGTGATGAATACACGATTGCTGATATAGCAATATGGCCTTGGTACGGACGTCTTGTTCAAGGCGAACTATATGGTGATGCAGCTACCTTTTTAAATGCCCAAGAATATAAGAATCTAAACGCATGGGCAGATAAAATCGCTCAACGACCAGCTATTAAGCGCGCCATAAATATAGCGTATAAAGATATTAAATAAGATAGGTTTTCTAATGAATATATAGTCAGACAAAAAGCCAGCCCTTTATTATAGGGTTGGCTTTTTAGTTACAAGTTTTACAAATAAACTGATGTTTGTGTACTTGTCTTCCTAAACTGGGAAATATCCCCAACAAACATCAACTCTCCTCCACTATCACCACCACCAGGTCCTAGTTCTACAATATAATCCGCTTGTTTGATTACGTCTAAATTATGTTCGATAAAGAAAATCGTATTACCATCTTCAATCAAGTTTTGGATTAATTTCATAAAATAAAATACATCAATTTTATGCATCCCTGTCGTTGGTTCATCCAAAATAAAAAGATGGTTATTCCCTTTTTGTTTAGAAATAGTTCTAGTAAGACGTAGACGTTGCATTTCACCACCAGACAAAGAATCTGTGCCTTGTCCTAAGGAAATATAAGCAAGGTTTGTTTTTGTCAAAAACTGTAGAGGTTTACTATTCAGGCCATTCCTCACAAAAAAATCGATCGCTTCTTCAATTGAAAATTCTAATACATCTGAAATCGAATATCCATCAACTTTAACTTCTAAAATCTCATCTTTATATCTAGTACCATGACAAATGGGGCATGTCAATTCTATATTTTCAAAAAATAGTTGATTACTTTCAACGACTCCTAGCCCTTGGCAATTTGGACATCGGCCATTCCCCGCATTAAATGAAAAATCTGAAGAAGAAAAAGAAAGATTGGCTTTCTTTGATTTCTTAGCAAAAAGAGCACGAACATCATCAAAAACATCTAAGTAAGTAACGATAAGTGAACGCTTATTCCGTGTTGGTCTTTTTTGTGTAATAACTATAAGATCTTTGAATCCTTTGTTCCACTGAACCGTCTTACTATCTTCTAGTTGATTTTGAGCAATTTCTTGCAAAAGTAAACTCGATTTCCCAGAGCCTGAAACACCAGTGATAACAGACAGACAATTAGCAGGAAGTTCGAGTGACAGGTCTCTAAGATTATGTGTTTTTGCATTTTTCACTTTCACAGCCGTTTGTTTTGTATCGCGCTGATAACTATTTTGCTGATAAATGGCACGTTTTGATTGAAATAGTAATGAATAAGAAGTATTTTCTAATTCATCATAAGTACCAGTTGTAACGACTTTACCTCCAAATTCTCCAGATCCAGGCCCAATTTCTACTACATGATCTGCCTTTCTAATAACTTCTTCATCATGTTCAATGACTAATAACGTATTATTTCGCTCTTTGACTTCATTAATCATCGCTAGTAACCCCGCCGTGTCAGAAGCATGCAAACCAATTGTCGGCTCATCAAGAATAATAATTAACTCTGTCATTTGTGAATCTAAAACAGCTGCTAATTTGATTCTCTGCATCTCCCCACCGGAAAGTGTAGAGTATTGACGATCTAGGGATAAATAGACGAGACCTAATTTAGAAATACGCTTGATTTTCGTTTCTATATCCAGAAGATAATCCTCGACGAAAGATTTCAGCTGTTCGTTTTCGTTTATTTCATACACCCAATTTAATACATGATTTAGATCACCTTTTGTAATTTCAGGTAATCTTTGATTACACACTGTAACCAACCTACTTAATGCGTTTAGTTTTTCTCCATGACAATCAACACAAGTGTCTTCTTTAATAAATGGTTTAAGATTTTTGGGTATATCTTTTTCCTCAGCAATTTTTTGCCAAATTTTTGGTTCAATACCTTCATACTTTCCTTCAGCTACTTTGGTAGGCAGCTTTTCTTTTTGCTCTTTCGTTATTTCACTTGAATATATCCCGTATTTTAATAGGTCCAATTGTTCTGAAGTAAATTTCTTTAGCGGAATATCTTCTGGAACAGAGATTTCAAGATATTTCAATAAAGCAGCGTACGATTTAAATTGGTATTCAGCATAACCTTTAGGCCAAGTAGCAATTCCTCCATTAAGTATCGTTTGATCTTTTTGATAAAGGCTGTCTTTAATAACTAGGGTCTTTCCCATTCCCTTACAAGTGGGGCAAGCGCCAGCTGTTGTGTTAAAAGAAAAATGCGAACGCGTCAACTTCTCCATCCTATAATGACAGTGTGGACAATACATATACACGTTATATTCTCCATCAATTTTTTCAGTTTCTTCTTTAGCATTACTTGCTGAAATGATTTCTTGGCAATTAGGACAACGACGTTGATGCAATTTTTCAAAAATCATACGTAAATCTGTATAAAGATCGGTTTGCGTGCCTAGAGTAGAACGTGGATTATCATTTCGATTTTCTTGATCAATGAGAATCGCAGGAGATAAGTTTTGTATTTGGTCTACTTTAGGTTTGGGAGTCCCTTGGTAATTCATAGCCTCTAAATATTGTCTTTGCGATTCAAGATACAAAGTATCTTTAAGCAGTGTTGTTTTTCCAGAACCAGACAACCCTGTGATAACCGTAAATTTATTTCTGGGAATATCTAAGTCAATATTTCTTAGATTTTTCTCATAAGCGTTTTTTATTTTTATATTCATTTCATCACCTCAATATTTATCCTATCAAATTGAAGCAATATTCTATTTTTCTATAAAAAATCGCTACTATTTCTTGGTCCATGATACAATAAAATGAACTAAGGACTTTAAGGTTTTGTTTAAAGGTTGTGAGAAAATGACGTATACAATGAAAGAAATGGTTGAATATATAGGTGTAAGCAACACCACTTTAAAACGATATGAAAATAACGACTTAGTCCCTTCTGTTTGGTATACAAAAGGCAGTCACAGAAGGTATGGAGAAATACATGTCATTGCTTTTAAGACAATTCGCAGTCTTTTGCAAGGTTTTGACATTCCTGTAGCGTATCAACTAATGAGAGCCGCAAAAGAAAAGAATTTTACAGAAGCTCATTGGCTAATTGCCCAAACACAGGAAAAATTAGTAAAGAAAAAAGAAACGTTGAGAATGCATAAAGAATTTATCCTTACTTTTCCACAAAAATCAATGAAAAAACAAACATTGCGCATTGGGGAACTAGCAAAGTTCGCTGATGTCGAAGCTTCCACCATCCGTTATTGGGAAAAACGAGGGCTTATTGAAGGAATTCGAGATAAAAGTAGTGGGTACCGCTTTTTCGAAAGGAATGAAGTTCGTAAAACAATTATCATCACTTTATTGCGTAAAAGTATTTATAAAATTGAAGATATTAAAAAAATAGTGGACGAAATCGAGGACAAAAATCTGGCGAGTATAAAAAAGCATTACACAATAGTTAATGATGAACTCGATAATCAATTGGCAATGCAGCTAAAGGCGATTTCTTTTTATATGGATTATTGCGAAAAACTAAAAAGTAGTTGAATAATTAAACTAAAATAGGAGGTGATAAAAAGTTTTTAACCTCCCTCAACCCTATAATTTATAATAAACATAAAAAGCTTGACCTTTACGTTGCGTAAACCATTATAGTAATCATCGAGGAGGGAAACAATGGAATATACGATCAAACAAATCGCCGATATAGCTAACATAAGTACGCGAACTCTGCGCTATTATGATCAGATTGCTTTGTTGAAACCAGCAAAGATTTCAGACGCTGGTTATCGCCTGTACAGTGAAAAAGAAATCGATCGGTTACAACAAATTCTTCTTTACCGTTCGTTAGGAATCAAGTTGTCACAGATCCAGTCCATCATAGACGATCCAATCTTTCGTACACTTGATGCACTACAAGAACACCAACGTAATCTAGAAACAGAAAAAGAAAAAATCGATCAGTTGTTAGCTACTGTGAGAAAAACTATCCAATATCAAAAAGGAGAAATTCAAATGACCGAAGCAGAAAAATTTGAAGGATTAAAAAAAGAACGTTTAAATGAAAATGAAAGGCTATATGGAGAAGAAATTCGAGAAAAATATGGGGAAGAAATGGTTGAAAGGTCGAATGAAAAATTTATGAACCTTAATCAGGAAGATTACCAAAAGATGCAGGAACTAGAGGATAGGTTATTTGCTCGCTTAAATCAATTAGCAGAAACAAGAGATTTAGAAACACCAGAGGCAAAAGAAGTATACGAGATTCATAAACAATGGCTATCCTATACTTGGCCGAACTATTCAGCGGAAGCGCACAAAGGCTTAGCACAAATATATATTGCAGATGAACGTTTTGCCAATTATTACAACAATCGCGCAGGAAAAGAGGTTGTTTCACTTTTACACGACGTAGTTGTTAAGTATGCTAAAGATTGATAATGATAAAAGTATCACTACAAAATAGGGTAGAGGGGAAATAAATTTCCGCCCCTCCCGTCGCACCGTACGTACGGTCCTCGTATACGGCGCTACATTTGTACTGTTTTCACGCTTTATTTAGATAGTAGGATAAAGGATCAACCAATCCAGGTCGATCCTTTTTCTTTATGGCTAAAACTTTCGGACTTAACGTAAAGTTGACAACGTCCATCCCGCATTTCCTATACCAACCTAATCTAGAATTAGCGACCTTATAAATGTCTTCTTTCTTGAAATGACACTTGAATAGTCGATTCAATTATTGTAAATTCATATAGATTCGTCGCGGAAGTTTCCATT
>NZ_AUIQ01000056.1 GCF_000423785.1 Tetragenococcus muriaticus DSM 15685
TACGACAAACCTTTTTCGACCGTTCGTTCACAAACGTCCGTAAGAGCTCCCAGGGTAAGACATTTATCTTTCTCTCCATAACCTCTTGATTTACTGTCTTGGTTTTACGTTTACCTTTTGGACTTCAGCTTGATATGCAGCCTTATCCACCATTTAGCCTCATCAAGTTCCTGTTCGTAGGCTTGAAAGATTTGCGACACCACTTCCTTCACCCCATCATCACTGATTTCAGCTTGTGGCTCGCTACGCTTGGCGGTAACTACCTGCGACTGGACTTTCACCAGCTAGATAAATGCCATGCCTGGCACACATAAAAAATAGAGGCTAAAACTAGCCTCTATTTTTATAGTTATTTTCTTATAAACAAGCGAATGATTTTATCCAATTCAGCCACGAACAAAATGATCATGCCACATATAATGGAAATTATCCATTCCGTCATGCTTAATCCTACGGTATAAAACGCCGTTTGCATAAAAGGCACATAAGTCAAAAGTAATTGCAAAATAATCATAATAAAGATAATCCCGAAAGCTCTAGGGTTATCTAAAAATACTTTTGAAAACGCCAATCGTGAAGTACGGATACTAAAAAGATAGAAAATTTTACTAAAGACAATAATATTTACCATCATCGTACTAGCAATCGCTGGATCAGCTCCCATACTTATAAGCCAATCATGAGCAAATAAGCTGATAATTGCAATCAGTACGGAAACATAAGCCATTTGAAAAATATCATGTTTATTCATCAAACTTTTCCCCGTTCTTCTAGGAGGGCGATCCATAATACCAGCTTCTGCCGGTTCAAAAATAAACGCAAACTGAATGGTAATAGCAGAAACCATATTAATCCAAAGCATTTGTGTCGCCTGTAGTGGCATACTTTCTTGCATTAAAATGGAAAAAGCAATAATCAGCCCTTCTGCAAAAGAAGTAGGCAATAAGAATAATATACTTTTTTTGATATTGTCATAAATACGACGACCTTCACGAATCGCTGTGGACATCGTCGCAAAATCATCATTGGCTAGGACCATATTTGCGGAGTCTTTGGCAACATCTGTCCCTTTTATCCCCATAGAAACTCCAATATCTGCACTTTTTAGCGCTGGAGCATCATTTACGCCATCACCGGTCATGGCTGTTACTTGATCCGCCTCTTGTAAGGCTTCTACAATTTCCAATTTATTCTTAGGCGTCGTTCGTGCAAAAGCTTGGTGTGTCATCGCTGTTTCTTGCTTTTCTTCATCTGTTAGTTTATCCCACTCTGCGCCAGTGATTACTTTAATTTTTTCAGCTAAGCCAAGTTGTTCACCAATACTTTTAGCCGTTACAGGATGGTCTCCGGTAATCATTTTGACTCCTACACGTGCTTTGTTCATATTTTGTAAAGAGTCAATGACTTCTTCACGAGGAGGGTCAATAATTCCAGCTAGTCCAAGAAATTCAATGCCTTCTTCCAAAAGCTCGTGAGTGATTTCTGATAAATCAGAGGCAACCGGTTTGACTCCAACAGCAACGACACGCTTTCCTTGCTCAGAAAGTTCGGTGACTTTTTCTTTCCAGTAGTCTAAAGCAAACTCTTCATTTTGTTGTTGTGCCATTGGATACAATTTATCTGGAGATCCTTTGATAAATATCATTCGTTCTTTGTTTTGATTTTACACAAGTTTAGCCATATAGCGATACTCAGAATCAAAGGGAAGCATATCAATCTCTTGATAGGGCGGTTCTTCATCTAATGGGTAAACTTTGTGATGTAAAGTTAAAAAGGAACCATCAGTAGGTTCACCATGAATATCCCACTCGCCTGCTTCGTTTTGTACCAACTGCGTATCGTTGGCCTCAAATCCTGCAGCTAAAAATTGTTTTAGTTTAGACGTTAATGTCGCCTGTTGATTATCTAGTAAAATAGTTCCTTCAGGTTTATAGCCATTTCCTTCGACAAAATATTGGGTATCATCGATCAATATATCTTTAACCGTCATCTCGTTTTTGGTTAACGTACCTGTTTTGTCCGTTGCTATAACATCTACAGAGCCTAGAGTTTCTACAGCAGGTAATGTTTTTACGATGGTATGTTTATGCTTGGCCATATCACTTACCCCCATCGCTAAGATGACTGAAGTTGTCGCAGGTAGTCCTTCAGGAACAGAACCCACGACCATAATAACAACAGCTAAAGATAAAGTTGAAATGGAATACGTACCGAAGAATAAGCCGATAAGAAATAACACAACAGCAGCTGCGATGACTACATAAGTCACCCCTTTGCCTAAGTTATCAATTTCTTGCATTAAAGGTGTTTTTCTTTCTTTGGAACGATTTACTTCCGTTGAGATTTTTCCAATTTCGGTATTTTCTGCCGTAGCTACTACAATACCTACGCCACTACCGTTTGTCACAGAAGTAGAAGCAAAAGCCATATTATATTGCTCTGCTAGTGTGACATCGTCAGCCGAAATCGCGTTCGTTGTTTTTTCTACAGAATCAGCTTCTCCTGTCAAAGCTGACTCTTGAATCCGTAAATTATCCGCGTCTACAATCCGCAGATCTGCTGGAACCTTACTCCCTGCTTCTAAGAAAATAGCATCTCCAACAACTAATTCTTCCGCATTAATCATTTTCCGTTGCCCATCACGAAAAACAGTGGCTTGAGTAGAAAGCATCTCTTTAATTTTTTCTAGCGCATTAGAAGCATTCACCTCTTGGTAATAGCCGATAAAGGCATTAGCAATAACCACCAAACCAATGATTACAGCATCAGAATAGTGAGCCATTAATATCGTTAAAAGACAAGCAACTAACAAAATGTAAATAATCATATTGTTAAATTGGCGAAGTAAAATTTTCCATTTTAGTTCTTTTTCACTAGTCAACTCATTAGGACCGAATTTTTTTAGTCTATCTGCAGCTTCTTTACTACTTAGTCCTTGTTCAAAGTCTTCTTGCGTATAGTTTTGTTTAAATTCATCTATGGATCTCTGGTAATATGGTGTGTTTGATTCCATCTATTTTTCCCTTTCCTTTTTAAATTAAATAAGACAAAAAAGCACCTTAATAAAAATTAACGCGCAAAAATCAACTATTCAATTTGAAAGTAAGGAATCTCTACATAAAACAGCCTCTCATCATCATCAAGTTCGTCCGTCACTTTTTTACCGCCTCCTATACATTTGCTGATTTGCTATAAAATATCACATTCTTATAGTCCAATTTTTAGTGAATTGACTTTATGCTATATGATTTCCAAATTTTTGTCAAATGACGAACTTACAAAAAATAAATTGTAAAATTAGCAAGGAACACTTTCTAAAAAGCTCCTCTCAATTTAAAAATGTGCCATTCATATCTACCGCAATTGCTTTAACCATCTCATTCCTCCTACTGGTAAATTCTTCATCCTTTAGTAGTCTACTACTATTCTCTCTTTCTTCTCATCATTTTCAATTGACGCGAAATTGGAACGAAATTCAATAAGCCTATAACTACAATAGCTAGCAATAAAAAAGTCGTAAATTTCCAATTAAAAAGCGAGTTTAGCAAAAGAAGAAAAAAGACTGCTAAAAACGTGGTAACTAAATATAACCAATACCCTCTTCTTGTTTTAAAATATTTCACACTAACCCCCCTATCTTTTATCAAAAGATATCAAAGCAGAAAACAAAAGCCAATTTTTTTAAAGATTGATATCTCATTTGTTTTTTACGAAAGATAGTATAGGACAATTTCGATTTAAACGTCAACTACTTTCTTAGTCATGGGCTTTCGTTGTAATTATTTCGCGAAACTAATAAAATAGAAATGTAAGATACAATAATATTGGGAGGTAAAATAATGAATGATAAAACAGTAGTACTAAACGGCAGTGTAGTCAATTTCGATGGCAACGTTGACTATTCAAATATTGCTTCTGAAGTTGTGGTCTATGACCAAACCCCAGAAGATAAAATTCTAGAACGTGTGGATGAATTTAACATTGTTGTCACTAAAGAAATGCCTGTACCTGGCGACATTATTCGTCAGTTTCCTGATAGCGTCAAAATGATATGTGAAGCAGGTACTGGCTTTAATAATATCGATATGGACGCCGTGCATGAAAAAGGAATTGCTCTATGTAATATTCCAGCTTATAGTACACAAAGAGTAGCTCATACGGGCATCATGTTTATTTTAAATTTAGCTAGTTCTATGCAAAAACAAATTCGTATGTTAGAAGAAGGCAATCATGATAACTTTCAAAAACATTTAATGGTTAACCATATGGAAGTTAATGGTAAAACTTTAGGCGTTATTGGCTATGGAAATGTTGGTCAAGAAATTATCAAAATCGCTCAAGCATTGGGGATGAAGATTTTAGTATCTACTCGGACACCACGCCAAGATCAAGATGGCGTCCACTTTACTACCAAAGAAGAATTGTTTAAAGAAAGTGACTTTGTTTCACTAAATTGTCCTTTAAATGAAGAAACAAAACATACAGTAAACGAAGATACCTTAGCTATGATGAAACCGTCAGCTTATTTAATTAATACAGCTCGTGGAGGTTTAGTGGATGAAAATGCTCTAGTTCAAGCCATCCAAAATGGCGTCATTGCAGGCGCTGGTTTGGACGTCCAAGAAAAAGAACCTCTACCTGATGATAGTCCACTCTATGATATGGAAGATGTTATTGTCACTCCACACATGGGTTGGCGCGGTTTAGAAACTAGACAACGTTTAGTTTCTTTGATTCAAGATAATATTCAAGCCTTTGCTAAAGGCGAACCGATTAACCGCGTTGATTAATTCTTTAGCTCATTTTTAGTTATCAAAAATCCCTTGTTCTTGTAGAAAATCAACTACAAAAGCAAGGGACATTTTTATTAGAAGACAACAATAATCTTTCCATTGTTTCCACTTTGGCTAGCATGTTTCAAAGCTGCTTGGATTTCATTAATAGAATAAACTGCAGTTGTTCTTGTTTGTAGTTTTTCATCCAAAGTTAACTGAATGGTATGTTGTAAGTCGCTTTGGCTAATAGATACATGATTGTGCTCAGCAAATGATGTATGTTGTTTGACCTCATGACTAATATCATCATCACTGACCGTAATTAATTTTCCATCTTGGTGAATAAATTCTGTTTGGTTTAAAAATCCTGCAGTATCAAAAACAGCATCAAAAGCAGGGATTTTTTCTTCACTAGTGTAAACATTATCTACTGACCATTGTTTGACGACTTCTTTTTGAGTGTCGTTTCGAACAAGTCCCGCTACAGGAATCCCTTTTTGTTTGGCAATCTGTACAGCGTACCCGCCTACTGAACCAGTAGCGCCTGTAACAAGTAATGTTTCACCTTGTTTTAACTGTAATTTTTCTAAAGCCTGTAAAGCTGTCACAGAGGCTAGCGGAATGCTTGCACCAGATACGAAGTCGATAGCATCAGGAAGTTTTACTAATTCATCTTCTGCAATCGTAAGAATTTGTTGCCAGCTTCCCTGTGGATGCATCGCTATGACCCGATCCCCTGTCTTAAATTCAGAATTTGGATCGGCTTCCATAACGACCCCTGTAACATCCCAACCAAGCACCACAGGAAATTGGCTAATCTTTTGAATTGTACCAGGTGTCATATGTTTAATGTCTACTGGATTAATTGATGATGCAACTAGTCTGACTAACACTTCTCCTGTATTTCGAATAGGAGCATCTGCTTTTTGAACTTTTGCTACTTCTGGGTTCCCATAATCTACAACTTGGATCGCTTTCATAAAAAATATCCTTTCTCTATTTAGCTGGTTCCATTATATCTTTTTACTAACAAAAAGTCAGTTGAAGTGTTTACTTGCACTTCCTCTACAGAACCGTTACACTAATTTTAATAAAAAGAAAGGAAAAGTTGCACTGATAACTGGAGGTCGGTCAGGAATTGGACAAGCGATTGCCGCACGTCTACAAAACAAAGGCGCAAGTGTTATTACCGTTCAACGTGGGGAAGATTCCAATTTTGACTCCATTAAAGCTGATTTTTCTGACCCCAACGTAGCTGAACAATTGGTCACAGAAGTCATTAAACGTAAAGGACAGCTTGATATCTTAATTAATAATGCTGGAATGATGACAGAAGCGGGCATTGAAGCAATGACATTGGAAGATTGGCAAAAAATATCAATGTAAATTTGACTGCTCCTTTTCTAATGATTAAAGCAGCTCTTCCTTTCTTACGACAAACAAAAGGCAATATCGTAAATACAGGTTCGGTTGAAGGCCAAGCTTCAAATCCCAACCATGCGGCTTATAGTGTGACAAAAGCCGGCATTCAAGGGTTAACTCACTCGGTCACAGTTGATCATAGACATGAGGGTATCCGTTGCAATGCAGTGGCGCCGAGTTGGATTGATACGCCACTAAATATTAATACGATCGAAAACTCTTATGATGTAGAGACCTTTAAACAAAAAATTGGGCCATTCACCTTATTGGACGAAGTGGCACGCCTGAAGAAGTCGCGGCTCTTGTTGCTTTTCTGGCAGCTGATGAAGCGAGTTTTGTTACCGGACAAGTCTTTACAGTTGATGGTGGAAGAACAACAAAACTAAGCTTACCTTAGAATGAAACGAATACTAAAAAAAGAACTTCACTTTATTGATGAAGTTCTTTTTATATTAAATCCAAATTGACAAACCTCTATAATAATGTAGAAATAGTATACATTCGCTCTTGTACTTTATTTTCATCTTCTACATATGTTAAAAATTGCCAACCACGCTTTTCATAAAAGTCAGTAGGATCGGTGACTAAGTAAAACTTCTTAACGCCCATATTACCAAAATCTTGGCGGATAAAATTTAAAAGAAACGAAGCTAACTGTTGATTTCGCTCCTCTTTTTCCACATATAATGCACACAAATTAGGCGTTAGGTCTTTTCGTTGATGAAAATCATTTTCGATCACGCCGGCACCAGCAATAATTTCTTTTCTATCATTTATTACTACATACCACTGTGGTACATTATCATAGCTACCAATACAATCTTGCATACTTTTCTTATAGGTTTCCGCTGGAATGTCCCATTTTGTAGCAAACCAAGAAGCAGCCCTATCTAATAAGAATGGTGCATCACGCAAAGGCACGATCCCCATTTGATTGTTAGATAAGTGTAATATTGGGTACGGATGATTCTGATTGTCAACACTGGAACGCTCATAAATACTAAAGCCATTTTTAAAATAAAACTTTTTAGCAGCAGGATTTTGCTCGTTTACATCTACCAAAGTAACGCCATGATTTAAAATCAATTCTTGTAAAATAGCTGTTCCATAACCTTGACCTATAAACGTGGGAGCAATAAAAAGCATTTCTAAAGAGTGCTCATGCGGCCGCTAAACCCAATCAGTTCCTCTTGATCATACCATAGTTGAATATCTACCAACGAGAAAAAGCCAGGGATTTCCCACACGCATTGTCTCTTTATCCTCTTGAGATAAAAAATCATGCGTCGCAGTGACACTTCGATCCCATAATGCAATGATTTGCTGCTCGTCTTGCTTGCTGGCTGTTTTGTTAGTGACCATACTTCCTCCCGAGGTTTAGTGATATTCTTAACTTAAAGCAGTGTCTTAAAAAAAATCCGGAAATATTATATTTCGTCTCAACGATAATATAACATTTCCGGAACTTCATTTTAATTAGTTATCTAATCCAATCAAATAATCATTGTCATTCATCGCTTCCACGGTTCCAAGTAAATAACCATTCCCAACTTGTGAGAAGAAATCGTGATTACTAGTCCCTGTTGAAATACCATTCATAACAATCGGATTCACATCGTTTGCGCCATCTGGAAATAGTGGGTCTTGTCCCATATTCATCAAGGCTTTATTGGCATTATAACGTAAGAAAGTTTTTACTTCTTCTGTCCAACCAAGTTCATCATAAAGTTGTTCAGTATAACGTTCTTCATTCTCATACAATTCAAAAAGAAGGTCATACATCCAATTTCTCATTTCTTCCTGTTCTTCTTCTGGTAACGCATTGAAACCTAATTGGAATTTATAGCCAATATATGTTCCATGAACAGATTCGTCACGAATAATCAACTTAATGATTTCAGCCACGTTGGCTAGTTTATTATTTCCTAGATAATACAATGGTGTATAAAAACCTGAATAAAACAAGAAAGTTTCTAAGAAAACACTGGCTACCTTTTTTTGTAAAGGTGTGCCATTTTTATAGATCTCATTGATTCTTTCAGCCTTTTTTTGTAGGTATTCATTGCTATTGGTCCATTCAAAGATATCATCGATTTCCGCTTTTGTATTCAACGTTGTAAAAATGGAAGAATAACTTTTGGCATGAACAGACTCCATAAATTGGATATTATTTAAAACTGCTTCTTCATGAGGAGTGCGAGCGTCTTCTCTCAGACGCTCCATCCCACTTTCGGATTGAATCGTATCTAAAAGGGTCAACCCACCAAATACATAGCCAACTAACTGCTTTTCTTCCTCGCTCAAACTACGCCAGTCGTCTAGGTCATTAGACAAAGGAATTCGCGTATCTAACCAAAATTGTTCTGTTAATTTTTCCCACGTGGATTTATCGATCACATCTTCGATTTCGTTCCAATTAATGGCTTCATAATAAGTGTTTGCCATTTTTTGTGCCTCCTTGATTGTAAACTTTAGATGACACAGCTTTCACATTGATTGCTGCCGATTTCCTCTTCATCTTCCGTAAACGTACGTACGTAGTAAATAGATTTGATGCCTTTATGGAAAGCATAGTTCCGTAAGATATTCAAATCACGTGTTGTTTGTTTGTTTGTGTCTGTCTTCCATTCGTAAAGTCCTTCTGGAATTTCAGAACGCAAGAATAACGTCAAACTCATTCCTTGATCCACGTGTTTTTGTGCTGCTGCATAAATATCGATCACTCTACGCATATCCGTATCATAAGCAGAAGTATAATAGTCAATCGTATCATTATCTAAGTGAGCTGCTGGGTAATAGATTTTACCAATTTTCTTTTCTTGCCGTTCTTCAATCATTCGAGTGATCGGATGAATACTGGCACTCGTATCATTGATATAAGAGATCGAACCAGTTGGCGCAACCGCAAGCCGATTTTGATGATACAAACCATATTTTTGTACTTCATCGCTAAGCTCTTGCCAATCTTGAGCGCTAGGAATGAAAATATCTTCAAATAAAGTTTGAACTTTTTCAGATTGAGGTTGAGGCGCATCTGCAATATAAGGAGCAAAGTAACTACCGTCAGCGTAATCTGAGTTTTCAAAGTTATAAAATGTCTTACCACGTTCTTTTGCGATATTTTTACTTTCAACCAATGTCCAATAGTTCAATAACATGAAGTAAAGGTCGGTAAACTCAATGGATTCAGGTGAACCATATTCCATATGATTCTTAGCAAAATAACTATGAAGTCCCATTGCTCCTAAACCAATCGTATGATTTAGCCGGTTTCCGTTTTGAATGGTTGGAACGACATCAATATCAGACGAATCTGTAACAAAAGTTAACGCACGAGTCATCGTTTGAACAGACTTCCCAAAGTCTGGGCTATCCATTAAGTTGCCAATATTGGTTGAACCTAAATTACAACTAATATCAGTTCCTAGTACTTCAAATTCTTGTTTACCGTTAATAACAGAAGGCTGTTGAACTTGCAAGATTTCTGAGCACAAGTTACTCATAATGATCTTGCCATCAATTGGATTTGCCCGATTGGCTGTATCAATATTGATCACGTAAGGATAACCAGATTCTTGTTGTAACTTAGAAATTTCATCTTCTAATTCACGAGCGCGAATCTTCGTTTTACGAATATTAGGGTTATGCACCATGCGATCATATTCTTCAGTAATATCCACATAAGAAAAAGGAACGCCGTATTCTTTTTCAACACTGTAAGGACTAAATAAATACATATCTTCATTTTTTCTTGCCAACTCATAGAACTTATCTGGTACAAGTGTTCCTAGAGAAAGAGTCTTCACGCGAACTTTTTCGTCAGCATTTTCTTTTTTAGCCGATAGGAAACTAATGATATCTGGATGGAAAACATTTAAGTAAACCACACCAGCACCTTGACGTTGGCCTAATTGGTTCGAATAACTAAAGCTATCTTCAAATAGTTTCATTACCGGAACCACTCCGCTAGCAGCCCCTTCATAGTCTTTAATCGGAGCCCCTGCTTCACGTAAGTTAGATAAAGTAATCCCTACGCCGCCCCCGATACGAGAAAGCTGTAAAGCAGAATTAATTCCACGACCGATAGAGTTCATATCGTCTGTCAATTGAACTAAAAAGCAAGAAACGAGTTCGCCTCCACGTTTTCTACCTGCATTCAAAAAAGAAGGTGTTGCTGGTTGATAACGTCGATGGATCATTTCATCTGCTAAATCCAGTGCCAATTGTTCGTCTCCATCAGCGAAATACAAAGCATTAATCGCTACGCGGTCTTCAAACCTTTCCAAATATTGGCTACCATCATTCGTTTTTAAAGCATACTGGGAATAAAACTTATAAGCTGCCATAAAAGAATGGAAACGAAAATTTTGATTATCTAAAAACGCATAAAACTCTTCCAAAAATTCCGGCGTATATTTCTGAATAAATGTTTCGTCTAAAAATTCATTTTCGACCAAATAATTCATCTTATCTATAGCAGAATCAAACTTCATTGTATTTGGTTCTACGTTTTCTCTAAAGAAAGCTTCTAAAGCTTCCTGGTCCTTATTTAGCGGAATTTGACCATTCACCGGACGGTTAATTTCATTATTAAGTTTAAAGTAACTGACATCTTTTAATGTTTTTAAACTCATGCATACACAACCTTATCTATAAAATAATGGGGGAAAAATAAAAAACAAGGACTTGTGAGTCAGAAGTGACGGACAAATCCCAGTCTTTTTTGAATTTGTTCAAAGAAAGAATTAACTTGCTAGTTGACGCAACTGGTCAGGACGGAACCCAACCACCGTAGTCGCATCTGAAGTAATTACTGGAACACTTTGGAAACCTTGCTCTTTTAACCAATCCAATGCGTTAGGTTCATTATCGATATTAACCTCTTCAAAATTAATATCATTTTCAGCTAAAAAGCGTTTTGTCATTTTGCATTGCATGCAATTATTTTTAGAGAACAGTGTAATATTCATAGTTGTTCCTCCTTGGTATTTCGTTTGATTAACTGTGTCTATCATATAATGAGTAATAAACAAAAGTCAATAGAAAAATACCATATCTTGTGTTTGTGAATCAGAGGAACACTAATTGTTGTGTTTTATTCACAATTTTTTAAAAGTCTTTTACTGTTAGATGAGGGCTTTGCCTTATCTTTTTTACATAAAAAAATCTCTTCAACTCTTTAAAAATTTCTAATTGTGAAAGTCATCTCAACAAAACATTATTCATCCATTTCCTGTTCAAATATCGCTTGACGTTCTTTAAAAGAAACTTCTTTATGAATTTGGTGCAACATCCATTGGTAACCAAACGTATCGGCCACTACAGCATTGGTCACACCAAAATCAGACATATTTGTTAATGGCATTAATTCTTGCCAGCCATGATCCATTGCGCGTTGAAAAGTTTCTTTGATATCAGGAACCATTACATTTAACCAAATCGGTACCACAGTTTCTTTAGGCGCTTGCATTCCAGCTTCAAGATTTTCATCTAGCAAATGAATACGTGTATCGTAAATCGTAAATACCACTTCATTTTGACCCTTAGGAAAATCTGTTTTTTCGATCAATTCTGTCGCAAAAATTTCTTGGTATGTAGCATAAGCTTTTAACGCATCACTTACAACAATATCAATCTCTACTCCTGTATGCATACTAGATACCTCCAAGTTTTCTTTTTAAGTTTAACATAGAATAGTTAACTTTCACGAAAAGAATTTTACTTCTATCTGTGTCAATATAGTCATATAAATAATAAAAAAATAATTTTTTTATTACTCAAGTTTCGCACACCAAATTCGGTAGATAAGCCTTGATATAATTGGGCAGCGTATCGATCCAGAGCTGCAGTTGACTTTCAATGAAGTCTTGTAGTTTATGACTCGCTTTTTCACTGACTGCTTGCAAAATGTCCATTAGTTCTAATAAAGCCACCGACCAGTCAAGTTCTTTTATTTGGTCAGCAAGTTCATAAAATAAGCCGCCTAAGGTCCGCTCGTCATTGGCACAGCGTTGTTGCCAACTTAATAAGATGTAGCGCGTGAACACAATGGTGGTATGACAAATCAAGGCTTGATAATTGCGCGTTTGGGTTT
>NZ_AUIQ01000057.1 GCF_000423785.1 Tetragenococcus muriaticus DSM 15685
CATCGACTTTCCTTTCGGAATGAAGCGACGAATGAATTTATGCTGATTCTCACTCGTTCCTCGCTCAAATGATGCATAAGGATGGCTAAAATAAACATCCAGGGTATCCTTTAACGCTTCATGTAGACCTGCAAATTCAGATCCATTATCTGAAGTAATCGTCTTAAACATAGTAGAAAAGTCATCTCCAGCGCGTTCTTGAAGAGAATAAATGGCTTCGTCCACTGAATATTGATCTTTACCGTTTACCTTCATAATAACTTCAAAGCGGGTTTGTCGTTCAACTAATGTTAGTAGTACGGCATCGGTCTTCTCCTTATTACCAACGACTGTGTCGATTTCCCAGTGACCAAAAGTTTCACGGCTATCAATTTCTTTAGGCCGTTTGTCTATCGATTGCCCGAGAATACGTTTATTTGGGCGTTTCTTCAGAGAGGACACTTTTGGTTTACGAGAGAGCTTTTCTAAAAGATCAAGGTTCGTTGTTCGCATGATTCCTTTATCTATCCAATTGTAAAGTGTTGTTGTACTAGGAATAATGGCACGATCAAACAACTCATGCTCTAACGCAAAACCAGTCACGGCATCAGGGGACCATTTATCAAGCAACATCTTATCATCGGCCCATTCTATAAAGGTATCTATATCCGCCCATTTTGGCCGTCGGCCACAGTTTAAACGATGTCTGTCATAAGCTGCTTGTCCAGCATCAGCGTCATAAGCTTCAGTATAGTAATCATAGACCTTTCCTTTTTGCTTTTGGCGTTTAAGTTGTGTGACCGTTCCGCGCTTCACCTCATTATTGATTGTTTGTGGAGCACGTTCTAAAACACTAGCAATCCGACGATTGGAATAGTTTTCTTGCTTTAAAATAGCGATTTGAGACCGCTCTGAATAAGATAAGTGTTTTCCCTTACGTGCTGATGTGGTATGGTTAGAGTGCGTCATGTGAATTCATCCTGTCTATTGAGAGTTAGTGGTAACTTCAATATAACATGAAATTCACATGGCGTTTTTTATATGTTAGCCAGGTGGCTAACTTCATTATAAAATCCAGCTTGGAAAAATAAAAGTACAAACATGATAATCCTCAAGTTTCTTTGTTTTATTTTTCTTTAAGATAGGGTTGCCGAACAAAACGTAAAAATAAGTAGAGGTGAATGTGCATTATTTTTGGGTGATAGTTGCCATCACGTTGTCAGCAGCGGGTGCATTCTTTGTCGTCCCTTTCACCAAGAACACGATTGGCGGCGAAGCAAAAACGTCTAACGTTGTTGAGGCAGATAGGTTAGCTATGGAAAAAGAAGAGGAAGTTGTAAAAGGAGCCGGCGTAATCGGACACGGAAAAGTGGCGTATTACGAAGCGAGTGACCAGGGAGCTAAAAGTGAATTCACTGTTTGGTTTCCATGGAGCTTAGCCGGAATCTTGTTCAGCATCACCATGACTAGAATGACGCGAAAAATTGAAGAAATGGAGCAAATAGAATGGGATTCGTATTAGGCGTTTTGAATCCCCATGTGGTGGAGATTGGTTCTGTTGTGATTCATTGGTATGGAGTCATTATTGCAGCGGGCATATTAGCGGCTCTCCAGTTGAGCACCAAGGAAGCAAAGAAAAAAGGACTGGAAGAGGATACCATTATCGATATGGCCTTATGGGCAATTCCGATTGGACTCCTCGGCGCTCGGCTTTATTATGTGTTATTTGAACTTGGTTATTATCTGCAAAATCCAGGACAAATCCTTGCGATTTGGAATGGCGGCATTGCGATTTATGGGGGATTGATTGCAGGAGGGGGTACGCTATATTGGTATGCAAAGAAAAAAGGTACTTCTTTGGCACTCGTTCTTGATATTTTAGCGCCCAATGTATTGTTAGCCCAGTCCATTGGTCGTTGGGGCAATTTTATGAATCAGGAAGCTCATGGTGGACCGGTTACTCGTCAATTCTTGGAAAATCTTTATTTACCTGAATTTATCATTGAACAAATGAATATCAATGGTACCTACTACCATCCGGCTTTTTTATACGAGTCATTGTGGAGTTTGTTGGGCTTTGTCCTCATCGTCACTATACGGAACCGAAAACAGTTTTTGCGTCAAGGAGAAGTCGCTTTGAGTTACGTTTTGTGGTACTCAGTGGGTCGGTTCTTCATTGAAGGTATGCGAACGGACAGTTTATGGATTGGCGAGTGGATCCGCGTTTCGCAAGCCTTGTCTCTGGCCCTGTTTATTGGCGCGATTGTAGTATGGTTTATACGCAGACAAGATTATCCACCAATTTCTTATTATTCTGATGGCAATAAGGGGCAGAAAAAGACTATTAAGATGGTGAATTGAGCAAAAAGATAAAAAGAAGTGCAAAACTTGATATGCGTCAATTTTCGTTTGCTAAAAGTGAGCTATACTACAGTTGTAAAGAGGAAAAGGCAGTGTTCATTAATCTGCTGCCGATAAAATAAAAACACATAAAGGAGATAGGAATTATGGAAAAAGCTATATTGCAATTAGAAACGTTGTCTTGTCCAAGTTGTATGCAAAAAATTGAAGGTGCCGTGAAATCAGTTAACGGTATTGATAAAGACAGCATTAAAGTATTATTCAACTCCAGCAAAGTCAAAACCAATTTTGATTCAGCTGTCACTTCGATTGAAGAGATTCAAAAAGCTATCGAAAACGTAGGCTATCCGGTCCTTAAAGCAAAAGTCAAGGCCGCTTAACAGATTAAATGAACTAGGCAATTCTGGAAGAAAAGCTATTTTTCCAGGATTGCTTTTTTTGTTGCAATCCGATTCGAGGTGCTTAGAAACGATAAAAGAGAACTTTCTAAACTTGATGTCAGTCAATTAATTACTTAGGCAATTATCTTATACTGTGTTTATCAATAAAAGAGAAATTAAATTTGGAGGGAAAAAGCATGCAACAATATATATTAAGCAAGAAAAATGTTATCACCGTCATCAGTGGATTGTTAATCGTACTCGGTTTCTTCAGTCACTTTGTTTTAGAAAACGTAGGACTTTCAGAGTGGTCTTTGATCATCGCCTCTGTCTTTGGGATTACGCCAATTGCCATTCAAGCGTTTCAAGCAATGAAAGTCAAAGTCATCAGTATTGATGTCTTAGTCAGTATTGCAGCGATTGGTGCGCTTTTCATTCAAAATTATGAAGAATCGGCTATTGTCACGTTCTTATTCTTATTCGGACACTACTTGGAACAACGAACATTGAACCAAACGCGATCTGCTATCAAAGGATTGACTGAAATGGCACCCGAAAGTGCCTTGAAACAAATGGATAATGGCGAATTTGAAGAAGTAGACGTGGATGATATAGATGAAGGGGATATCTTACTCGTTAAAACGGGTGCGAAAGTTCCAGTAGATGGCATAGTCCTTACGGGTGAAGGGCATATCAATGAAGCTAGCATTACAGGTGAAGCTGTTCCGGTCAACAAGCAAGCTGATGCAGAAGTTTTTGCAGGAACCATTTTAGAAAACGGAACGATTCAAATCAGAGCTGACCGAGTTGGTGAGGACACCACATTTGGAAAAATTATTGAACTCGTGGAAGAAGCACAAGATTCTAAATCCGAAGCAGAACGGTTCATTGATCGTTTTTCTAAATACTACACACCAGCTGTCTTGGTTCTGGCAATTGTTGTATGGGCGTTCAGTCAAAATATTGAGTTAGCAATCACCATCTTGGTTCTAGGTTGCCCAGGCGCATTAGTTATCGGAGTGCCTGTCTCAAACGTTGCCGGTATTGGGAATGGTGCTCGTAACGGTGTTCTTTTAAAAGGGAGTGAAGTCATTCAAGACTTCAGCAATGTGGATACAATTGTATTTGATAAGACAGGTACTTTAACTGTCGGAAACCCAACCGTTGCAGCGACTGAACTATATGAAAAAGATTCTGCTGAAACGCTTGGCTATCTGGCCAGTGTGGAACGGGAATCAGATCATCCATTAGCAAAAGCGGTCTTAAATCAAATTGGAGAAACAGACTTTTATCCTGTTGAAGGAACTGAAGCGGTGAAAGGCGGCGGAATCGTTTCAAGTGTAGCTGGACATAGAGTGGCTGTTGGGAATGTGGCCTTGATGGAAAAAGAAAATGTCACTCTCAGCAAAAAAGTGCAAAAAGATGTCAAACGGTTTGAACAACAAGGGAACTCTCTCGTTTTGACAGCGGTCGACGGTGAATTAAAAGTACTGATGGGCATTCGCGATCAAGTCCGTCCGGGTGTGAAAGCTAATTTGCAGGAATTAAAAGACTTGGGCGTGAAAAATCTAGTTGTTCTTTCAGGAGATAACCAAGGAACCGTTGATGTGGTCGCCGGCGAACTTGGTTTGACCGAAGCTCACGGCCACATGTTGCCGGAAGACAAATCGGCTTATATCGGAAAACTTCAACAACGTGGTCAAATTGTAGTCTTTGTTGGAGATGGCGTTAACGATAGTCCGTCCTTAGCTTTAGCAGACATTGGAATCGCAATGGGAAGCGGAACGGACGTAGCAATTGAAACATCCGATGTCGTTTTAATGAACTCGAACTTCAGCAACTTGCCTCACGCATTAGGATTAGTAAAAGCCACCGCAAATAATATGAAACAAAATATCGTGATTTCAGTTGGCGTAGTGTTGGTCTTGTTGACCAGCGTCTTCTTCAGCGAATGGATGAATATGTCTATCGGAATGTTGGTTCATGAAGGTAGTATCTTGGTGGTAATTTTCAATGGCATGAGATTAATGAAGTATAAGTTGAAAGGTCGAAAAGAATAAAAAGAAGTATCAGCACCTGCAGAGAAAGTAAAAATATCTTAAGAATAAATTAGAAGAGGCTGAGACAATAGTCCATCCTTGAAATGATTAAAAAATCTAATAATAAAATTTAAATTCCTATTAAGTTGTAACACATGAAATTGTATAAAATCATGTATCAAGAATCCTATCCCTATAGGGTTCTTTTTTTTTACTCTCCCTAAACACACGATTTCGTGTTATAATAACTATAATCATGTATTCGAACAGACTAAAAAGGAGGGATTGTCATGGGCTATAATGTTCAGCCACTACGGTTGCAACAGGAGATTAATGATTTTTTATTTTGCCTGCGACGGAATAAAAATGCGGAACGTGACGTTTTCTTGTTTCTAATTGGAATTAACAGCGGTCTGCGCATGTCCGACATCGTCAAACTCAAGAAAAAAGACGTGATTACCTCAAAAAACCCGCGCATCGTGGAGCAAAAGACAGGGAAAACACGCATTTTATACTTAAGCAGCTTACAGGACTTGATTCACGGCTATACCGCACCCTTAGATCCGGAGGCTTACTTGTTTCCCAGTACTAAGGGCGGCCATTTAGAAGTCAATACGGTCTACCAGATGTTTCAAAAGGTCGCGAAGCTGTTAGGAAGGGACGATATCGGCACCCACACCCTACGAAAAACCTTTGGTTACCACTATTACAAGAAAACCAAAGACGTGGCCAACTTAATGGAAATCTTTGGTCACAGCAGCGAGAAGATTACCAAACGCTACATCGGAATTAATGAAGATGAAATCAGTGAAACGTTATTAAATTTTCGGTTAGGTTTTTGATTGTATTATATAATAGATAAGCACAGTAAGACGGTTATAATCACCCACAGTATTGGACAAATCAACCTTTTTTTGGTATATTATATATACAAATGAGAGCAGGCTCATAGTCAACTTGATATAAATCCGGAACATAAGGGTCCGGCGGGTGGCGAGCACCAAAACTAAACTCGATACAAATCCGGAACGTAAGGGTCCGGCGGGTGGCAAGCACCAAAACTAAACCTGTATAAAAGGCTGCTCTTTTGAACAGCTTTTTTTATTGGGAAAAAGGAGCATTCTTCGCACGTGGCAAAAAAAGAATACAAACGCATGTCTATAAAAGAGACAACCCAAATTACCAGACAGTTAAACGCGATTTATAAGGCTGCCCATCTCTTACAAGAACATTTTGTAGATAAAAAAGTATCCTTTGTCGGAGAAGTCTCAACGGTAGCGATTATTTTTTCGACAACTAATTTTATCTGATGATGTTCTTAAAGAATTAGATAAATTAGAAAGAGCCGGTAGTTCAATTGTATTAACGGCAGTTGATCGTAAGTTAATTATTTTAATGGGAATCCGTGACCAAGTTCGAGCAGGTGTTAAACAAGACCTACAAAAATTAAAATCACTTGGTGTTAAAAATCTCACTGTATTATCAGGGGATAATCAAGGCACAGTTAATTTAGTTAAAAAGGAGCTAGGATTAACCGAGGCTCATGGCGATATGTTACCTGAGGACAAGTCAATTTGAGTACAATTGAAAGAGCTATTGAAAACCTAGGATATTCAGTTATTAGTTCAAAAGTAAAGGAAGGTGTATAAAATGACAACAGCAAATGAAAGACAAGAAAAATTAGCTGCTGAAAAAGCATATAAAGAACACATTCATCATACCAAGATTAATGCTGTAGCTGTCACAGATCATATACTTGCTAATATCCATACCTTACATGTAAAATTACATCAATATCATTGGTATGTAAAAGGCACAAATTTCTATTCATTGCATAGTGTTTTTGAGAATTTATACAATGAGAATGAGACATGGTTTGATAAGATTGCAGAACGTTTACTAGCTTCAGGATTTAAGCCAGCTTCAACAACTACTGAATTTCAGGAATTTACAATAATTTCTGAAGATCCGTCTGAAAAATATTATTCTGCTGAAGAAATGGTCATACAGTTAGTAGAAGATTTTAGGACTAATCGTGAATTTACCGTTCGTGCAATGCGTTTAGCACAAGAAGAAGCAGATGATGCATTAGAAGATTTACTAATTAGTTATAAAGATTACTTAGATATAAATATTTGGCAACTTCAAGCCTTTGTTAACAAGGATGCGTTAGAAGATGATGACTATATAGATAACGATTAATTAGGAGGAAAGCTGTATGGCACACCATCACCACCATAGTCATATAGATTGTATACGTTTAGTTCCGATTTTTAATCACCTAAATGAAGAACAAATGAGTTTAATTGCGCAATCAGCGCAAGAAGTACATTATGCAAAGAATGCGTTGTTATTTGGAAATGGTGATAAAGATGACACACTTTATATTATAAATAATGGGCGTGTACGTGTTTATAACTTAAATGAATCTGGTCGTGAACAAACTGTACGCATATTAAATCCTGGTGATTTTATGGGAGAAGTGGCTATTTTTCAAACTGAAAGTTACCATTCTAATTATGCTGAAGCAATATCAGAAGTGAGCATATGTAGAATTCATAAAAAGGATATGGATGACTATTTAGGCGCTTACCCAGAAATTATGAGAAGAATACTATCAGATGTTACGAAACGTTTACAGGTATCAGAAAAGCAAACGATGCAGGTTGGTATGGAGCAAGTAGAGTCTCGTATTATTGATTTTCTATCAGAATACGTTGAAGATGAAGAAAACCATACTTATGTGACTTTACCAATGTCGAAAAAAGATCTAGCCTCGTACTTGGGTACAACCCCAGAAACAATAAGTCGTAAGTTCTCATCATTGGAAGAGAGAGGTTTAATTAAACAGCATACTCAAAAATATGTTGAGATATTTGATTTAGATAAGTTATTATTTGCATCAAGTTAAGTTAAATAGTTCTGTGTCAAATAGTATTGGTCACCAACACTATTTATCATAGAACCCAATTTTTTAGTACAATGATCCATGGTGATATCCTTTCTTGGTGTAGTTTTGTTTTAGAAGCCTAAAATGGTAATTATGATATTGATTTTTGGGATTCTTTTCCAGCTGGAATGGACGAGTTAGCGAAAATTTTTAGAATGGTTGTCATGGGTGAAGATACCGTAAAAGGAATTGCAGTAACTATGGAAATATTGCGGATGCAGCGACTATAGCTAAAGAAGCCTTAGAGGCGTTCTGTGACTTACTACAAGAAGAAGGAAAAGGTTGCTTTAAAGATCCAGAAAAAATTGCAAAATCATTCAACGTGCAATTACCATAAGTTATCGGTTAGGTAGACTTGCACAAGAATCCAGCAATGTCGTTCTAAGTGTTCTTGTACGTGAAATTCGTGCGCTTGAAAAGAACATCAAAGACTTGGAAAAGCAATCAAGCAATTATTTGTCGGCATTCGAGAATATCAATATTTGCCCGGTGTTCCAGGTATTGGAAAGGTGTACTCCACTTAATTAATCGTTGAAATCGGTCAAATTGAACGATTGGAAAATCAAACAAAATTGGCAAAATATGCAGGCTTATATTCGAAAGTCAAACAATCTGGTAACTGTCAGTCATAAAATACACCTCTGACAAAACAAGGGAATCGCTATTTTGGATACTACTTAGTTAAAGCTACCAACTCTATAAAAAAGTATCTTCCTGAATATAAAGTTTTTTATCAAAGCAAATGTAAAGAGGTCCCAAATATAAACACAAACGAGCAATCGTCTTAAGTTACGCGTCTTGTGGATACGCTACTACGTAACCATCGACTCTACGCGTTGCCAAGGAGAGTAATAGGTAAATAACATTCTGTTATTGACGCAAACCTTTGAAATCCCCTGTAAAAAATTTGATTTTAGACGGAGCTAGTTAAGTGCGCTTCAAAACAGGTTACACAATAAAAATATTTTCAATCTTCAACTTGACTTATTACCATTAGATTTATTGACAAGAGCCTTTAAAATATATCTATTTTCGGTTTTTTATATTCAACAAGAAAAGACAAGATTCTCGAAGTACTGGAAGATTCTCGTCTTTTCTTTCATTTCATTGTTATTTAAGAGTTAGTTTGTTTTATTGAATATATCCTACTTTTTGCCCTATAAATCGTGTCCGAACATATTGTTCGGGTGCAAAATGGATCTCTGTATATTCAAATATTTGACCGTCATCTAAATAAGCCCAGTTTTGAGTTAGTCCAATACAGTTTTCTTGCTTTAAGGCCAAGTAATTTTTATCTAAATCAGTCGCCAAAATTACTCTATCGACTAAACGTGAGCCAATAATCTTATGATTTGTGACAGACTGAATGTATCGGTAAATTGATTCTTGTGCAATCTTCTTTGTCAATCTTGGTACTACCTCTGATTTGAAAAAGCTATCATCTATCATTACAGGTTTACCATTAATTAGACGCAAACGAATAACGTGATAACAAGTAGTTCCTATTTGAAACATTGATTTCGCTGCAAGTGTAGCATCAACAATTATTAAATCCAACGAAAGTACCTTAGTTTCGATGGATTTTGTTTGAATTTTTGATCCACGCTCCATATTTCCAGAATCGATTAATAAATCCTCAACAGCTACCCTTTGTAAGACTACATTGGCACTACCGAGTTTACTGTAAACTAATCCTTCACTATTTAGCTGACGAATTGCCTTTCGGATTGTATTTCGAGAAACATTATATTCTAACTCTAAACTTTTCTCTATAGGAAGTATTTGATTTTCATCAAACTCTCCTTTAAGAATTCTCATTTTTAAATCTTCATAGATCTTCTCTGACTTATTTATTTGAACCATTTTTATTTTTCCCCTAGAATCGAATAATTTTTTAGTTTATAACCTTCCTTCCTTATCATACAAATAGTTTGCAAATCTGTAAATAACTTCAATTCTTTGAGCCGAGAAGTATCAAGCGAAGATACCTTACTAAGCTCTTCCGAGAGATAACCAGGATGACAGATTACCTCAACAACAGAACTATTATTACCATTACTTATTTTTAAACTTTCATACAAGTAATTTATTGAATAATCTATTCCGACAACATTCGAAATTCGCTTATCAGGCATTTTTATCCCTGCATTAGTTAAATAAGTATTTAGCCTTTCATCTGTAACTCTACGAATGGGTACATCATAAAATTGAGCAATTTTAATAATGATGTCAGCCATTTTATAATCAATAATGATGTTTTTATGATAGGTTAAATGGGTTAATATCAATCCTTGATTTAATAGATACTCACATTGAGCAAAAAACTCTTTTTCTACCCACTCATAATATTCAGATGTTCCTACTATCATAATTTCATTTGGTAGTTTACTACCGTTATAACATGAACGACCTATCTCTAGATTTAAGTGAATTCCCATATGATTTATCTGATTAATTTTTGCTAATCTAGCTGCTTCAACACAATAATCTGATGTTGCAATATAGTTTGTTTCTGTAATACATCCATTTGATAAGCCTTCTATAATTCCTTCTGTTACGCTAGGAACCAGGCCAAAATCATCTGCACTAACAATTAAGTAATGTTCAGTTTTCATTTGAAATCTCTTCTTCATACAATGCATCATCTGCAACTTTAAAAAATGGATAATAAATTATCGTATCAATTAACAAGAAGAATAATTGTAACACACCTAATTTCCAGCTTCCTTGTAACAAACCGACAAAAAATATTGGAATAGGCATCCCTAAAATCGATGCTCCAGAAGGTGCTGGTGCTAGGCCAATTTTAATTACAAAATAGCCGATAACAAGATTAATTAGTGGTGAAATGATATAAGGTATTGCATATAAGGCATTAAAGACAATTGGAATCCCAAAAATTAATGGTTCATTAATCCCAAAAATTCCCGAAGGAAGTGATAATTTGCCAAGAGTTTTATATTGTTTACTTTTAGATTGAAAGGCCATTAGAATATTTAGACCCAATGTTGCTCCACCTCCACCTATTGAAGTACATAAAATCCAAAAAGCTAATCCAACAATATTTGGAAGTGGATCTCCATTGGTAAAAGCCTCTAAATTTTGTAAATCCAAGGGCATAAAAACGGTTAACAAGATAGGCATTAAAACGAGCATTCCATGGATGCCTATCATCCAAAGTAAGCGAGAAAGCAACGTTATTAATAATAATGCCCACAAAGAATTTCCAATATTCGTAATCGGCGTTTGAATAATCGTAAATATAACTTGATGAATACTTCCAAAAGAGGTTAAAGAAAATAAATATCTAACGATCATAGCTAAAGTAACTATCACAGCTGAAGGAAATAATCCTGCAAACGATTGGCTAACCATGCTAGGAACTGCCTCAGGCATTTTTAGAATCCAATTATTTTTAATCATTTTTGTGTAAATACCACCAACAGCAAATGCGGTCAGAATTGCAACAAAAAATCCCGCACTCCCTAACCATTCAAAACCAATATATGATACTTCTTCTATAATTGATAATGGTGTCATAATAAGGAAAGCAATTACTGAAATAATACTTGGAATAATCGAGTGTATGTCGTATTTATTAACATAAGTATAAGTAATACTGATAACCGCAATTAGCGAAATAATACTAGTAGAAAATTGTCCACCCATTGAAAAAATAGTTTTAATTCCATGCTCCGAAATAAAATTTTGATAGGAATTAAGAGGGAAATTTGCAAATAATGATGAAAAAGCTCCTACAATAATAACCGGTAAAATCATTGTTAATCCTGATGTTAAAATCTTTAGAAAAGTATAACTGTCTAACTTTGCATTAATTTTTTCTAAATTCCGTATAAATCTACCATCTGCTCTAAACATTTAGATCTCTCTTTTTGGGTTAACTCTTTTTGGTTGCACTTACATATTAGGTTAACCCAATATCATTGTCAAGTTATATTTTGTCTGCAGCACATTAGCCAGTTTATTGATCCAAAATAGTTAGACTTTTAGGGAGTTGTAGAAATCCAATACTTACCGAAATCGTGATGTAATTTAATTCAGTTTTCAACCTGGATCTTCGTTTACATTTTGTATTTCTTAGCTAGAATGGTAAATATATAGTTATCGTTACGATAATTTTGTCCATTTATTTTCTTAAAATCACAACTAAATTTTATCATAAAAAAAATGATTCCTATAAGTTAGACTAAGAATCTAACTTTTGGGGATCAGTTCAAAAAGTCTAGTTTCTTTATAAATTCATGAAATCCTGAATGATTTATAAAACTTTGTGGATAACTCATTCGACCGCCCCACGAAGTGCCATTTATGTTATTTTCTATTTTTGTCGCCGCTTTTTAATA
>NZ_AUIQ01000058.1 GCF_000423785.1 Tetragenococcus muriaticus DSM 15685
ATTATTATAAAGCAATGGAAACTTCCGCGACGAATCTATATGAATTTACAACAATTGAATCGACTATTCAATTGTCATTTCAAGAAAGAAGACATTTATAAGGTCGCTAATTCTAGATTAGGTTGGTATAGGAAATGCGGGATGGACGTTGTCAACTTTACGTTAAGTCCGAAAGTTTTAGCCATAAAGAAAAAGGATCGACCTGGATTGGTTGATCCTTTATCCTACTATCTAAATAAAGCGTGAAAACAGTACAAATGTAGCGCCGTATACGAGGACCGTACGTACGGTGCGACGGGAGGGGCGGAAATTTATTTCCCCTCTACCCTATTATTTTTCTTATTCATTCATCAACCGAACGAACATGGAAAGTCTAAAGTAATATTCATTCACTGGGTTTAGCCAATATTAACCTTTGTCATTTGGTTATAATAGGCGTTATAATAAATTCGTAAATAATTTGTAGAGGATGTGGAATGATTGGATAAAAAGGAAAAAGTAGATTTACTGCAAAAGATGATTGAAGTTAAATCAGTAAATGGCAACGAAAAAGATGTTGCAGATATTTTAAAGAAGGTGTTAGATGATGCTGGAATTCAAAATGAACTCCTTCCTTTTGGTGATAATCGCGCAAATCTAATTGCAACTCTTGGACAAGGCCATCCTGTATTAGCTGTTTCTGGTCATATGGATGTAGTCGAAGTAGACAAAGAAAATTGGGATACTGATCCATTTGAATTGGTCGAAAAGGATGGTATGTTTTATGGCCGCGGAGTGACAGATATGAAAGCAGGTTTAGCTGCTTTAGTTATCTCCATGGTTGAATTAAAAGAAGCGGGGACTCCGTTAAATGGGACGATCAAATTATTAGCAACGAGCGGGGAAGAAGTAGGTCAACTAGGAGCTGAAAAATTGACAGATCAGGGTTACGTAAAAGACGTCGATGCCTTGTTAATAGCAGAACCAAGTGGCTATCGTTGTGTTTATGCTAATAAAGGCGAACTAAATGTAACAATCAATTCTACAGGACAAGCCGCTCATAGCTCAATGCCAAAAGCTGGCATTAATGCTGTTGAGCATTTACTTCATGTATTAAGTAATATTGAAACGAAAATTAAACAAGCAACGGATAGTTTTGAGAATGACGTATTAGGTGAAACTATATTTAATATTGACGTAATTAATGGGGGAAACCAAATTAATGCCATACCTGCTTCAGCTCAAGCAGAAATTAATATGCGTACTATTCCTGAATTTACGAATGATCAATTAGAAAGTATCTTTAAAGAAGTTATTGAAGATTATAATAATAAGACAGATGCTCAGATAGATTATTCAGTGACAATGAATACCATTGCTATTACTGGAAATGAGGAATCTTCTTTAATTCAATTGATTCAAAAAATAGGAAAACCTTATTTGCAAAACCAAGAAATGTCAGACGAAGAAATCAAAGAGGCAAAAAGATCGGCAGAATTAACCGGTTTGAAATTTTCAACAGACGAAATTTTAACACTAGGTATGTCTGGCGGGACAGATGGGTCGAAATTTTTGATTAATCAACCGAATGGATTTGATTATACAATGTTTGGTCCAGGAAATGATACAATGCATAAAGATAATGAAAGTTTACCTAAAGCGATGTATTTTGATTATATTGAAATGTTTAAGCAATTGTTTAGCGAGTATTTAGCTTAGGTTTTACTTAAATAGATATAAAGCAAGTGAACTGGGTTCATTAAGGCCTTGTTTGCTTGCTTTTTTATTCAAAGACGGGAAATTTCCCGCAAAGTAGGAAAAATATAGAAATAAGAAGCGCAGTACCATTCCTATTGAAACCCCTATCATTTTCAATTGATTTTGCTAAACTGAAATCAGTAAAACGATTGCAAATTAAATTTATGAGGAAGTGAATGGAGTATGATGCAAAAAATTCAACGTTTTGGTGGAGCGATGATCGTACCTGTTTTACTATTAGCGTTTAACGGGATCGTCTTAGCTTTATCTACTGTCTTTCAAAACCCCGATATTGTTGGTTCTATTGCGACAGAAGGAACCTTTTGGAGTAATATCTGGGGCGTAATTGAAGAAGGCGGCTGGACCGTATTCAATAATATGGAATTGCTCTTTGTTATTGGACTTCCGATCAGCTTGGCTAAAAAAGCTAGCGGTCGTGCAGTTATGGAATCATTTGTTATTTATATGACTTGGAATACTTTTATGAACGCTATTTTACAAACTTGGAATTTTGGTGTTGATTTAAGTGATCCAGAAGCGATAGGAATTAAGTCTATCGGTGGTGTGACGACTCTTGACACAAGTATTATTGGGGCAATTTTAATAGCTGGTGTAGCGATTTACTTACATAACCGATTTTATGATACGACATTACCGGAATGGTTGGGTGTCTTCTCCGGTTCTTCCTTTGTCGTTATCTTAGGATTTGTCGCAGCATTGCCATTAGCTTTCTTAGCTGCTTGGGTTTGGCCGCCTATTCAAGATGGTATCACTCAATTGCAAGGCTTTATGGCTTCAAGCGGAACAATAGGCGTTGGTATTTATGTATTCCTAGAAAGAATTTTGATACCGACTGGGCTTCATCATTTTATTTATCAGCCATTTGATTTAGGTCCAGCAGTTGTTCAAGGGGAACCATAAGTTATTGGTTCGAACATCTATCTGAAATTGCTAACTCTACGGAATCTTTAAGAGAACTTTTCCCAGGCGGAGGATTTCAATTTCAAAATGTTTCCAAAGTATTTGCTCCGATTGGAATTGGCGGAGCCTTTATAGCGACTTCTAAACCGGAAAATCGGCAAAAGACAATGGCTTTAGTTATCCCAACAGCACTTACTGCAATTTTATCAGGGATTACTGAACCTTTTGAATTCACCTTTCTTTTCTTAGCGCCACAATTGTTTGCTGTTCACGCGTTTTTCGCAGCATCTATGAGTATGATTATGTACGCATTAGGCGTATCGGCTTCTATTGGTGGTGGTTTTATTGCCAACTTTTCGCAATTTATTTTACCAATGTGGGCCAATCATAAAGATGCTATATTTATATTTTTAGGCGTTGGGTTAGCTTTTTCAGTCATTTATTATTTCTTTTTCCGCTGGGCGATTCTTCGTTTCAACATCAAGACGCCTGGGCGTGAAGATAGTGGCGAAGTCAAAATGTATAGCAAAAAAGACTATAAAGAAAAGCAAGCTGCTGGAGGAAATGCAGCCGTAGAAGCCACTTCTAGCGTTAGAGAAAGTAATAATCCCAATGCACAGAAGGCCGCTCAGTTCATAGAAGGTCTGGGAGGTGCGCAAAACATCACCGATGTGACCAATTGCGCGACAAGGCTTCGGGTTTCTGTCGCAGATGAAGAACAAGTATTAGATGATGATTTCTTTAAAGGAGGCGGTGCGCACGGAATTGTACGAAATGGTAAAGCATTTCAAGTCATTGTTGGACTTGATGTGCCAAAAGTAAGAGAGTTTTTTGAAGAAATTGTTGAAGATGAAAATAAAGATTACGAAGGAGACGAATAATTTTATGACTTTAAAAAAACAATCAATTGTAGTAGCAGGCGGCGGAAGTACATTTACACCAGGCATTGTGATGATGCTATTAGAAAACTTAGATAAGTTTCCTATTCGTTCACTAAAATTTTATGATAATGACAAAGAAAGACAAAAACAAATCGCAGATGCTACAGAAGTGATCATTAAAGAACGCGCACCAGAAATTGAATTTAAAGCAACGACGGATCCAGAAGAAGCTTTTACCGATGTCGATTTCGTTATGGCTCACATTCGTGTTGGAAAGTATGCCATGCGTGAAAAGGATGAAAAAATTCCAATGAAATATGGCGTTATTGGACAAGAAACATGTGGACCCGGTGGTATTGCTTACGGTATGCGTTCTATCGGTGGTGTGGTAGAAATTATTGATTATATGGAAAAATATTCTCCGGATGCATGGATGCTAAACTATTCCAATCCTGCCGCTATTGTTGCGGAAGCGACTAGAAGATTGCGTCCTGACAGTAAAATTATCAATATTTGTGATATGCCGGTGGGTATTGAACTTCGCATGGCTGAAGTACTAGGCTTAGAATCACGTAAAGAAATGGATGTTCGTTACTACGGCTTAAATCACTTTGGCTGGTGGACCGATATTCGTGATAAAGAAGGCAATGATTTGATGCCAAAACTCATTGATTGGGTCAAAGAGCATGGTTACATTACTCCAAAAGAATTAGAAGGCGCTTCAGAAGAAGAACCAAGTTGGGAATATACTTTTGGTAAAGCGAAAGAAGTCCAATGGCTTGATCCAGATACGTTACCGAATACCTATTTGAAATATTATTTCTATCCGCAAGATGAAGCCGAACACAGCGATATTAATTATACACGCGCTAATGAAGTGATGGATAACCGAGAAAAACACGTATTTAGCGAATGTAATCGCATTTCGAATATCAAAACAGCAGAAGATGCTAAATTGGTTGCTGATGACCATGCGAGTTACATTGTAGACTTAGCTCGTGCGATTGCTTATAACACCAAAGAACGTATGCTTTTAATCGTACCAAATCATGGCGCTATAGAAAACTTTGATGCTGAAGGAATGGTAGAAGTTCCTTGCATCGTAGGTTCACAAGGCCCTGAGCCAATGACACAAGGGTCGATTCCTCGTTTCCAAAAAGGTTTGATGGAACAACAAGTTGCTGTTGAAAAACTAGTGGTCGATGCTTGGATTACAGGATCTTATCAAAAATTATGGCAAGCTCTTACTTTGTCACGTATCGTACCAAATGCGCGTGTGGCTAAACAGATCTTAGATGACTTAATCGAAGCCAATGAAGATTTCTGGCCCGTACTAAAATAAAAGGGTAGAGGAGAATTCTCAGATGCTGAGACATCTGAGAATTTTTTTATTTGCATCTTCTAACGTTGTGTTACAATTAAAACACAAAAAATTGGAGGATGAGTTTTTTGAACATAGAAACTTTAATTAATAAACATTACGATAATTTAAATGAAAATGATCAACATATTGCTAAATATGTTTTAGGTCATGAAACGGAGTGTAAGAGCTTATCTATTGTTCAATTGGCAGAAGTAACGTTAACCTCAAAATCTTCTATTTTACGGTTTACTCAAAAGTTAGGTTTTTCCGGCTATAGTGAATTTAAATACGCGCTAAAACAACAAAAAGCTTCTAAACAATTGCAAACTTCTTTTGTTGCAATGCAACAAGAAGACTTATTACAAACAGCGAAATTTTTCAATCAACAAAATGTCACTTCAGTTTTGCAAGCTTTTGATCAAGCGGAAACGATCTACTGCTATGGAACTGGCTGGGGGCAACGTGATGTTTTACAAAACTTCATCCGTAGTATTATTCCTTTACAACGTTTTCCTGTCCATTTACAGTCGCAAAAAGAGTTGAGTATTGTTTTAAATGGTTCTATAACAGAAAACGATTTGATAATTATTCTATCCCTAAGTGGTGAAAATAAGCCGCAAGAAAATATTTTAAATCAAATGAAGATAAAAAACATTCCTATTTTATCTATTACCAATATGAGTAGGAACCGTCTAGCTTCAAAAGCGACGTATAATTTATATTATCAGTCTACAGAAATCGGTGAATCTACTGACGAAACCTTTAGTATGATGCCTTTATTCCAAATTATGGATTTGTTTTATCGTGCATACGTAGATTATAAACAGATAAATTTGAATCAATTATAATAATAATGCGTTGAGTCATAGACTTCCTTTTTAAACCAGCATAGGACTATCGATTACACAGTATTTTTTGACCACAAATTGGTTTTTACTATTATATTGTCCGCACACAACAATTTGGTTATTTTCTTTTGCTTCATACAAAAAATTGAATGAGTGTCTAGCAATCAAGCAGCTAATATCATCCACTTTAAAATGAACGAGAGGGCGGTTGCTTAGTTTTAATACTTTTATTTTTGATATAGTACCTTTGATCGTTTGCATCTAAGATCCCTCCTTATTTATAGCTATTATACGAACAAACGTTTGGAAAGTAAAGCGAACAAAAGATAAAAAAACCTACCTTTAAAAGATAAGTTTGTTACATACGCCTAATTGTAATTTTATCAAACGACATGATCGGGTAAATCCTGGAAAATATCAATAAAACGATGCGAATGGTGGGAGTCGAACCCACACGAACGCTATGTTCACATGAACCTGAATCATGCTTGTCTACCAATTCCAACACATCCGCTGGCTGACAAAGCCTATTATAGTAGGCTTTGTCAAATTATGTTCTATGTTTATACTTTTTGAATCCCCTACGAATGGTTCGTTGGGATTTTTTAGTTTACGGGTCAACTGCTATATGAGCAATGAACATATAGGCAGTTAACTATCTTTTTTTGTGTATTTTTTTATCTCTACCAGTTCATTTCTTTCGTTTTTATATAGTGTAACATAGCAAAAGTAGGCACGAATCCCATAGCGGAACCGCGCCATTAAAAGCTACTGATTGGAGACTTATTGGACTCTTTGTGCATTTTTACTTTTCTGATTTATAAAATAATGCCAAACAAAAAATCCAACACCGATGATGAATGCAAGCCATCCCCAAATTACTAAATCACTATAACTACCTGCATTGGAAATAGCAAGTAACCAAGCAATTAATAATAAGACCATATTAATTACGTCTGCTGTTAATTTCTCCTTTGATTTTGTAGCTATATATACTATTCCAGTTGCTAAGAAAATAATAGCCGTTAGAACGCCCCCAGAGCCACCAGTTTCTCCATTACCATCGAGAGCGTTTCCTAAGCCTGCTATTGTAGATTGAAAAGTAATAAATACCGATAGTATAATCATTAAAATCCCTGAAACTAATTTAGTTGTTCTCATTTTCACACTAAACTCCTTTGTTATATAAAACTGTTATAAACCGTACTTTGTCAATATTTGACTTTACCAGAAAATATTGACATAAGTATTTAATTGATTGAAACACCTCCTTGCTTAAAATTAAATCCAAGCAAGGAAACTCCTGCATGGGTTTAAAAAGTAAACTTTTCTAATAAGTTATAACTTCATTAGAATTTTAATTAAGCTTACCAAACGTAAGTTATCTTTTTCAAGACGAATTTTCAAATATTCTTACAACATGAAGTATTTATGTATTTAAAAAGGCTGAACTGGGAGATTAACTCAGTTCAGCCTTGGCTTTTTCAATCTGACTTTTTACTTGATCAAATCCTGTACCGCCTAAGGAGTGGCGATTTTTAACCGCACTGTGTGAGTTTAACTTATCATAAACATCAGCTTCAATGCTAGGAGAGATCTGCTGGTATTTTTCCAATGGAATATCTTGTAAATAAGTGCCTTGTTGGATACATTCTAAAACGAGCTTGCCTACAATTTCGTGTGCTTGGCGAAAAGGGAGACCTTTATTTGCCAAATAATCGGCAAGTTCAGTTGCATTGGACAAATCCTTTTCAGTTGCTTGTTGCATCGTTGCTTGGTTTACTTTCATGGTTTCTATCATGCCACTCATAATTTCTAGACTAGCGATGATAGTTTCAGAAGTATCAAACATTCCTTCTTTATCTTCTTGAAAATCTTTGTTGTAAGCAAGAGGTAAGCTCTTCATTACTGTTAATAATTGAAATAAATTTCCATAGACACGTCCTGTTTTACCACGGATTAATTCTGCCATATCTGGGTTTTTCTTTTGTGGCATAATCGAGCTGCCTGTAGAAAAGGTATCTGCTAGTTCAACAAACTGAAATTCATATGAACACCATAAAATCATTTCTTCGCAAAAACGAGAAAGATGCATCATCAACAAGGAAGCGTTACTTAAGAATTCTAAAATAAAATCTCGATCACTAACGGCATCTAAACTGTTGTCATAAATATCAGAAAATCCTAATTCATCCGCTGTCATTTGTCGATCAATAGGAAAAGTAGTTCCTGCTAAAGCTGCTGCACCTAATGGAGAAACATCGATACGTGACACACTTTCTTGCATACGTTCTTGGTCGCGCGTCAACATTTGATAATAAGCCATTAAGTGGTGACCAAAGGAGATTGGTTGCGCATGTTGCATATGCGTATAACCAGGCATAATAGTTTCGATATTTTCTTCGGCTTTATCTACAAGTACTCTGCGTAATTGATGAATCTTCTCAATGACGTTAGTCACTGTTTCTTTGAGATATAAATGCATATCCGTTGCTACTTGGTCATTACGACTGCGTGCCGTATGAAGTTTACCAGCAACTGGGCCGATTTCCTCAGTCAAAAGGGATTCAATGTTTAAATGAATATCTTCATTTTGAGTAGTGAAAGTTAATTCATTATTAGCTAATTTTTCCTGTAAACTTTTTAAACCTGTTTGGATTTGTTGCATCTCGTCTTTTGTAATAATACCGCAAGCACCTAGCATTTTAACATGGGCTAAGCTGCCCAATATGTCTTGTTTAGCCAGCTGATAGTCAAAAGAAATAGAGGCCCCAAATGTATCTATCCAGTCTTTGTTTTCACCAGTAAAACGCCCGCCCCAGAGCTTTTTCATTAAATTTCCTCCTCGGATGATTGTTGCGTTTGAACTTCAGCGTGAACTTTAGAAGGCAACCCCCATAACTTAATGAACCCAACAGCTGCTTCTTGGTCAAAAGTATCAGCGGAAGTATAAGTGGCTAAGTCTTCATTGTATAAACTATTGCCAGATTTTTTACCTTCACAAATGATATTACCCTTAAATAATTTCAAGCGCACCACGCCGTTGACATTTTCTTGTGATCTTTTAATAAAAGAAATCAATGATTCAGTAAGTGGATTGAACCAAAGGCCATCGTAAATTGTTTGGGCCAGTTGGTTTTCAATCGTTGGTTTAAAATGAGCTAGTTCGCGTACAAAGACAAGATCCTCTAATTCTTTATGAGCATGCATCATAGTTAAAGCACCCGGGCACTCGTAAACTTCGCGAGATTTTATACCTACTAAACGATTTTCAACATGGTCAATCCGACCGATACCATGATTTCCTGCTAAAGTATTCAGAGTAGAAGTTATATTGGTTAGACTCATTTTTTCGTCATTGATAGCAATAGGAACCCCCTTTTCAAAAGTTAATTCCAAAATATCAGGTTCATCAGGTGTGTTGGACAATTCATTTGTTATTTCATAGGCGCCTTCTGGTGGAGTAGACCAGGGATCTTCAAGGGCGCCACATTCACAAGCTCGGCCCCATAAATTTTGATCAATCGAGTAAGGATTATCTAAATCGGCAGGAATAGGAACACCGTTAGCTTGTGCATAAGCGATTTCTTCTTCACGTGACCATTGCCATTGACGTACAGGTGCAATCACTTTTAAAGATGGATCTAAGGAAGAAATTGCTACCTCAAAGCGAACTTGGTCGTTTCCTTTACCAGTACAACCATGAGCAATTGTCGTGGCATTCGTTTTATGGGCTAATTCGACTAATTTTTTTGCAATAAGTGGACGCGACAAGGCTGAAACCAGCGGGTAGGAGTTTTCATAAAAAGTATTGCCTTGTAAAGCAATTAAAGCAAAATCTTGTAAAAATTCTTCTTTTGCATCAATCGCAAAAGACTGACTAGCACCAACTGTTAGTGCTTTATCACGTACTTCTTGAATGTCTTTTTCCTCACCAATATCTAAACAACAAGCAATAACATCGTACCCTTGATCAGTTAGCCACTTAACAGAAACAGAAGTATCTAAACCACCAGAATAGGCTAAAACAACTTTTTCTTTCATATTTATGCATCTCCTAGATTAAATTTAACTCTTATATTAGCAGATTGTTTTTACTTTATCAATGAAAAACGAATAAATATTCATTTTTTTAGTTTCTAATTACTAATTATGCAAATCAATATATAAGCTATTATTATGAATAGTCCTCGTTGACTGTCTTCTTCAGTTTGTGCTATGTTATTCTTACAAGCTATGAAAAGTCAGGAAAATTTAGGGAAGGGGAAAGGAAGCTTATCTGTGTTATTAGTTTTTCCCACATTCGTAAGCGGTTTCTGTTTGTTGCTTGGTTTTAAGTATTGATGGAATGGTATTGAGAATTCTATTCAAGGGGTGAATATTAATGGAAATTTTATTGGATACTGCTAATATTGAAGCAATTGCAAAATATGCAGCTGCTCTTCCTTTGGCTGGGGTAACAACAAATCCTTCAATTCTAAAAAAAGAAGGAGACATAGAGTTTTTTTCACATATGCGTAAAATTAGAGAAATTATAGGTACAAATCGTTCTTTGCATGTGCAAGTTGTAGCTCAAGATAAAGCAGGAATGATAAAGGATGCCAATACTCTTTTAGAACAACTGGACCAAGAGGTTTATATCAAAATTCCTGCTAATGAAGAGGGGTTAGAAGCGATAAAAGAATTGAAAAATCAGGGGATAAATGTAACGGCTACAGCTATCTATTCAAAATTTCAAGCTTACTTGGCAATAGCAGCTGGCGCTGATTATATTGCGCCTTATTTTAATCGGATGGAAAATATTGGGATAAACGCTCAAGAAGCAGTAGCGGCCATGCTCAATGAAATTCAACAAAATGCAAGTAAAACCAAAATAGTGGCCGCTAGTTTCAAAAATATTGATCAAGTAACAACTGCTTTGGAACAAGGAGCGCAAGCTGTAACCATTGCTCCTGAGATTATTGGACAAGCATTAACCATGCCATCGATTGCTCAAGCAGTGGAAGACTTCGCTGTGGATTGGGAAAGTGTTTTTGGTAAGAATAGCACGATTGCTAGTTTAAAGAATTAAATATTCTAGAAGCTAATATGTGGACTTATGTCCTGAAAACAAACTCAGGACATAGGTCAAAGAAACTTATGACCTGAAATTAACTTCAGGACATAGAACGAGTACAGTTATGTACTGAAATTTAAGCTCAGGACATAAGTCAAGGGGATTTATGTCCTGAAACCAACTTCAGGACATAGATCAAGAAAACTTATGTCCTGAAAATGAACTCAGGACATAGGTTTAATTATGTGTGCCAGGCATGGCATTTATCTAGCTGGTGAAAGTCCAGTCGCAGGTAGTTACCGCCAAGCGTAGCGAGCCACAAGCTGAAATCAGTGATGATGGGGTGAAGGAAGTGGTGTCGCAAATCTTTCAAGCCTACGAACAGGAACTTGATGAGGCTAAATGGTGGATAAGGCTGCATATCAAGCTGAAGTCCAAAAGGTAAACGTAAAACCAAGACAGTAAATCAAGAGGTTATGGAGAGAAAGATAAATGTCTTACCCTGGGAGCTCTTACGGACGTTTGTGAACGAACGGTCGAAAAAGGTTTGTCGTAAG